>JANYKY010000499.1 GCA_025357975.1 Gemmatimonadaceae bacterium | reverse complement strand
AACGACTCCGGAGGCGCACGCATCCAGGAAGGTGTCGTCTCACTCGGTGGCTACGCAGAGATATTTCTCCGCAACACGCTCGCATCCGGCGTAGTGCCGCAAATTTCGGCCGTCCTCGGACCCTGTGCAGGCGGAGCCGTCTATTCACCGGCGATCACGGATTTCACTTATATGGTACGAGGCAGCTCGTACATGTTTGTGACGGGGCCCAATGTCGTCAAGACAGTGACGCACGAAGACGTCACGATGGAGACGCTCGGAGGAGCGGCAACGCATTCCGAAATTTCTGGAGTCGCCCATTTCGCCCACGATTCGGAGCCGGCCTGCATTCAGGCAATCCGCGAGTTGTTTCAGTACGTCCCATCGAACAATGTCGATGATGCGCCACGAGGCAGCGGCACAGACCCGCGAGACCGGCGCGACGAAGCGCTGCTGGATATCGTCCCGGACAATCCGAACAAGCCGTATGACATGCACGACGTGATCCGAAGGGTCATCGACGACGGCACGTTTTACGAAGTTCAGCCGGACTACGCCAACAACATCATCTGTGGATTTGCGCACCTCGGCGGAACAAGCGTCGGTATCGTCGCGAATCAGCCAGCAGTCCTCGCCGGCGTTTTGGACATCAATGCGTCAATCAAGGCGGCCAGGTTCATCCGCTTCTGTGATGCCTTTAACATCGCGGTCGTGACATTCGAGGATGTTCCCGGCTTTCTGCCTGGCGTTGCACAGGAGCACGGCGGCATCATCAAGCATGGCGCGAAGCTTTTGTATGCCTATTGTGAGGCGACGGTTCCGAAGTTGACTGTCATCACTCGCAAGGCGTACGGCGGAGCGTACGATGTCATGAGCTCGAAGCATATTCGCGGAGACTTCAACGTCGCCTGGCCAACGGCCGAGATCGCCGTGATGGGGCCGAAGGGAGCTGTCGAGATACTCTTCAAGAAAGACATCGCCGAGAGCGAGGACGTCGGCAAAGAAACCGATGAGAAGATCGAGGAATACCGGTCGAAGTTCGCTCACCCCTACATCGCGGCTGGCCGGGGCTACCTGGACGACATTATCGATCCTCGCGATACAAGACCGCGCTTGATCGACGCGCTCGATACGCTGAAAGGGAAGCGCGATCGAAATCCTCCCAAGAAGCACGGGAACATCCCGCTTTGACTGGTCGGATTGCCTGCGAAATCACGGGATGTCACTTGCGTAACTCTCTGATGGCATTCGAGTTGTTGCGTGCTATCTAAAGGAAATTCTCGTCGGTGATCAGCAAGGTTCTAATCGCCAATCGCGGGGAGATCGCCGTCCGAATCATCCGGGCATGCAGGGAGCTCGGGATTCGCAGCGTAGCCGTTTACAGCGAGGCCGATGTCAACGCGCCGCACGTGAGGGCGGCCGACGAAGCGGTCAACATCGGGCCGGCGGCATCGTCGCAAAGCTATCTGAACGGCAACAGGATCATTGCAGCCGCGAAGGATTATGGTGCCGAGGCGATCCACCCGGGATACGGTTTCCTGTCGGAGCGCGAATGGTTCGCGCGCGCGGTTCGCGATGCCGGGCTGATCTGGATTGGACCTCCGGCCGAGGCGATTGCGGCGATGGGAAGCAAGACCGCGGCGCGAACGCTCGCCGTTCAGAACGGAGTTCCCGTGGTTCCGGGAACAACGGAAGCACTTCGCGATGCGGATGAAGCGCGGGCCGTGGCCGAACAATATGGATATCCAGTGCTTCTCAAGGCGGCCGCAGGCGGCGGCGGGAAGGGGATGCGCGTCGTTCGAGAAGAATCCGAGCTCGAATCCTCTCTCGATGCTGCGCGCCGCGAAGCGAAGAACGCGTTCGGCGACGATGCGGTGTACGTGGAGAAGTACATCGAGGGCCCGAGACACGTCGAGATCCAGGTGCTTGCCGACATGCACGGAAACGTGCTTTCACTCGGCGAGCGCGAATGTTCGGTCCAGCGCCGTCATCAAAAAATGGTCGAAGAGGCGCCCAGTATTGCTGTATCGCCTGAGCTTCGGCGTGAAATGGGCGAAACGGCTGTGAGGGCTGCACGGGCAGCCGGGTACGTAAATGCAGGAACCTGCGAATTTCTGCTCGATCGCGACGAAAAGTTCTATTTCCTCGAGATGAACACGCGGCTGCAG
>JANYKY010000498.1 GCA_025357975.1 Gemmatimonadaceae bacterium | reverse complement strand
GGCCACCCAGATTCACGTGCGCTAAAAGACTCCGTATTTATTCCGGGTCCTGACCAGCTGCTGTCGGTGTTTGGCCGCTGGGCAATTCCGCATTACGGGCTCGAGGCATACGTCGAATGGGCAAGGTCGGCACTTCCGACTTCGCTGCGTGACTTCCTGGAGGAGCCGAACAACACGCGCGCCTACACCGCGGGCTTGCAGTGGACTCGCGCGAATGTCGATAAGACGTCGCGCTTCCGCTTCCAGGGGGAGGTGACGAGCGTCGAACAGAGCTCCACTTATCGGTTCCGTCCAATTGGATCGTTCTACACGAGTCGTGCGGTTCCGCAGGGCTTCACCAACGAAGGGCAGGTTCTCGGTGCGGGCATCGGACCAGGATCGTCCGGTGGTTTTGGGGCAGCGGATTACTTCCATGGCGCCTGGCAATTCGGGCTCACCCTTGGACGCACGCGCTTCAACAACGACGCATTCTTTCTTCTGCCGTTTGCGACCCGATGCGGGCACGATGTGACGACGTATCCAGGCGCGCGTGGCAGCTTTTCCAATCGCTATACGCGAATCGGGTTCGAGTTTGCGTCCGCCTCGCGCTACAACACGTTCTTCCAGAACAAGACGAGCTGCGACGCGGGCGGCGCTGGAAGCGATCGCAAGAACCACCAGCTCTCGGTGACGGTAGCGACCTTCGGCTGGTGACCGGCGACAAACCCGCCCCGCTGTACGACGAGTACTACAACAAGCACGGGCGGGCCCGAAACGATCTCCTCGCAAATCCGGAAGTTCTGTTTCAGACTCTTGCCGTCGACCGCGCAAACATCTCTGCGCTCCAGAAACTCGATCTCGACAGGGATACCGCTCGCGTCCTCGACGTAGGATGCGGCACGGGTGCGAGTCTTTTTCAGTTTGTCCGGCTTGGGTTCAGGCCGTCGAATCTCACCGGTATCGATACGAGCGTGGAGCGGCTTGCGGAGGCAGCCAGGTTTCTACCCGCAGCCAATTTTCTTCGGGAGAGCGCCGATTCACTGCCATTCACGGATGGTGAATTCGATCTTGTGTTCGAATCGACAATGCTGGGTACTCTCGAATCGCGAAGTCTGCTCGAGAACATTGCGCGAGAGATGCTGCGTGTAACGAAGAAGCGCGGCTACATCATGCTCGCCGACTGGCGCTACTCACGTGAGGGAAGCGGCGTGAAGACGGCAATCTCGCCGGCGCTAATAGCGAAACTTTTTTCCGTCGGGAAGGCCACGGTCGTTGTGACCGCTGAGAAGGGAGCACTCGTGCCCCCGCTTGGTCGCCGGCTGTCGAGGATAACGCCCTCGCTTTATTTCCTTACGCAGACACTATTTCCGTTTGCCGTTGGGCAGATTACGACCGTGCTTCGGAAACTGTGAACGGCATCAGGTCCCCCACGATCAGAGACAACCCCTCAACTACGAGCAGAGATAACAACCAGAACAAAAGCAACAGCTCGAACACGGATCAAAACGTGGAACTGCGATCAGAAGCAAAAGACCTTTTGTTGTCACCGCGAATTAAATGTTGATACCCTGATCTGTAGTGCCCACGTTTCTGATCCGTGTATATCAGTTGCTTGGGATTCGTTTGCTATCCGAGGCAGCATAGCGCTCCTGATGTCTAGCTCGCTGATCCGCCCGAGCTCACACTGAGCCGAGGCCGGGGAGCATGAGGGCTCCCGGCAGACACAAGCTCGGCGACGGCTTTCGCGATCGCCTTCGCATCCATCTGGTATTCGCGCCGCAGATACTCCTGCGCGCCAACGATGGACGAAAATCCGGCTCGCAATCCAATCCGCCGAAATGCATTGGGCTTGACGCCGGCGTCCATGCACGTCTCGGCAACGAGGCTTCCAAGTCCACCGTGAATCGTGTGCTCCTCGACGGTAACTATTCCACCCGTCTCACGGCATGCGCGCAGCACCGCGTCGTGATCGAATGGCTTGATCGTATGCATGCTTATCACGCGGCACGTGATGCCTTGCTCGACGAGACTGTCGGCTGCCTCGAGTGCAGCACCCAGAATTCCACCGGTTGCAATCAACGTTATGTCAGTGCCTTCGCGGACCGTGCGTGCCTTGCCGATGTAGAACACCTCTTTCGCGCGAGCAGTCGCTGGGGCGGCTGATTTATCCAGCCGCAGATAGCACGTGCCC
>JANYKY010000444.1 GCA_025357975.1 Gemmatimonadaceae bacterium | reverse complement strand
GGGCCTTGCTCAGAGATCCGCCGATCCTCATCCTGGATGAGGCGACCTCGGCACTCGATACCGAGTCGGAGCGCCTCGTACAGGAAGCGGTGGACAGATTGTTGCGCGGGCGGACGGTATTCGTGATCGCCCACCGCCTGTCGACGATCGTTCATGCCGACCAAATTCTTGTGCTCGAGCGTGGGGAGATCATCGAGCGGGGAACGCACGCCGAGCTTCTCGCGGCGCGCGGGGCATATCATCGTCTCTACACATTGCAGTTTGGAAACATGCCAACAGTGAGCGATTCAATGGTTTCATCGGCGGTATAGGTGCGCATACTTTTTCTGCACTGCGCACGAGAATGGTCAGGAACAGCGCGAGCGTTTTCGGTCGCGGCTCGTGGCCTCGCGGCGCGCGGCTACAACGTGACCTTTCTGGCTGAGCCTCACAGCAATGTCGAGCAATCGGTATCGCGAATGGCGACAGTGGCGCAAAAGCTCGGTGGCGACGATCCGGTTGCGCCGCGCGACGTCGCGCCGTTCGAGGTCGTTCCTTTTTCGTGCGAAGGAAACTGGTTCTCCGCGGCGTGGCGGTTACGTCACCTGTTCCGGCGATGGGATGCTGATGTCGTATTCGTGCACACCGAGCGCGAGCACATCATTGCCTCGATGGCCTGCTGGCTAGGCCGTAGCGGGAAGATAATCCGCCGCACTCCGTCGAGCTGCCAGCTCGCGATGGCTGGTAAGGGAAAATTCGCTAACTGGCTGACCAACACGACATATCTTTTCTCGAGCGATGCGGACGCGAAGATGGCGATTCTTCCGCGTCGCGCCGACCGGTCTGCCGTTGCGCGGCTCGGGGTGGATGCGTCGCGCTATCCCGATCGCACTGCGCTCCAGCAGGAGCCGAGGCCGGAAGACATTCGGTACATCATCTGCGTTTACGATCCTACGTCGAGAGGGCGCGCAGCAACGGCTATACGCACCGTCTCAATGCTGGCGCCTCGTCATCCGTATCTCCGATTGATCATCTTTGGCGCGGGGTCCGACAGCGAAGATCTGCGCATGCAGGCGGCGGCTCTCAACGTCATGGACCTGGTCAGCTTTCTCGGTGAGCGCGATGATCACCTGACGTTGATGCGTGATGCGGAGCTGGGCTGGGTCGTAGCGGAAGCCGATACCGCGGCCTACGGAATTCTCGACCTGATGGCGCTTGGCGTTCCGGTAATTGCTGCAGAGGGAAGTGTCGCCGAGGTGTACGTGGCGAATCTGATCAGTGGTGCACTCGTTCCGCCGGAGGACGCGGCGTCGACGGCCGCAACGGTGGTTACGCTTCTTGCGAGTGAGGAGCAGCGTCAGGCAATGGGTTCGGCCGCCAGAGTCCGTGTGACGCGTGAATTTCCAGAGGTCGCGATGATCGAGGGATTTGAGTCAGCGATACAGATCGCGGCGGGTCGCTCGCGGCCCAAGGGGTGATTGCGACTGACAAAGTCGCAGTCACCGTAGTTATCGCGGCTCGAAATGAGGCCGCGAACATCGAGCAATGCGTGTCGAGCGTCCGGTGGGCTCGCGAGATCATCGTCGTCGAAAACGATTCCAACGATGACACGGTATCTCTGGCGACCGCTTGCGGCGCCACTGTGATGTCCAATCCCTTCGTTACGATTGGCGGGCAGAGAAATGCAGCAATCGATCGGGCATCATCCGAGTGGATTTTGGTCGTCGATGCAGACGAGCGTGCATCTTCCGAGCTCGGCGAAGAAATTCGATCGACACTGGAACGTCCGGCTGCAAATGCGTACCGGGTTCCACGGCGAAATTTTTTTCTCGGGTCGGAGATTCGCCACGGTGGATGGGATCATGATCGGCCGATTCGTTTTTTTCGGTCGAATCTCCGGTACGATTCAAGTCGCGTGCACGAACATGTGGATTTCGATGGTGCGGTCGGCGAGCTGAGGAACGTGCTTCGTCACGAGCCATATGCATCGATCGACAGCTATCTGGAGAAGCTCGATCGATACAGCCGATGGTGGGCTGAAGATCGGTTTGGGCGTGGCAAGCGAACGGGACCTTTGTCGGCTTGGGCCCGGTCACGGTTGCGCTTTGCGAGCATGTACGTGCTCAGGCTCGGGTTTCTCGACGGAGAAGCTGGAGTCATACTTTCCGCGCTTGCGAGCATGAGTGTCCTGACGAAGTATGCACGCCTCTGGGAGTTACAGCGCCGCAACGACAATCCAAAATGAGCGAACGTCAGCTGCGGAAATGCCGCCGGCTCATCTGAGCGGTGCGCATACTCCTGATTGGCAGCGACAATGCGTGGCGAATGGAAGCGGCGGTTGAGCGCGCGCTCAAGCGGGCTGGTCATATTACAAAACTCATCGATGACCGGCGCGCTAAGCGACTGATGGGGCGCGGCCTTACTCAACTGTGGGCAAAGTCACATGCAAGGAGATTTCGGCCCGACTTCGTTTTTCTTTCCAAGTGTCTGGCGCTCGATCCTGAAACCGTCTCAGAGATTATCCGTGACACGCCGAATGCCATGTGGTATCACGACCCGCAGTGGTACCGCGATCTCGAACGGCCGGACATCGCGCACATCGCCGCGATTGGACGTCTCGCTCGCACTTTTTTCGTCACGGGCTTCGACACTGAGTGGCGAGCGAATGGGCTGACAGCGCTTTTCCTTCCGGCTGCCGGAGACTCTGGAATCAAGCCGGTGAGGCACGACGCCACATTTGGGTCTGACGTCGCATTCATTGGAACGGGGTACGATGCGGACCGGGCGAAGATTCTCATTCGCGTGTCGACAGGCTACAACCTGCGGGTGTGGGGCCAGGGGTGGGAGAAGTGGAAATCGTCGTTGAATTGGACCGGTCGATCCGTCGAGAAAGAACAATTCGCCGCGGTTTGCTCCAGCTCGAAGATCGTTCTCGGAATCAATCCCGCACGAGCGGCTGGTGGCACCTCTTACACTTCCGATCGCACCTGGATGGCGATTCTCGCCGGCGCTTTTTACCTGGCCGAGTTTACGCCGGGTGTCGCCTCGATGTTGCGAGACGGAGAGCACTGTGCGTTTTACAGCGACGCCAACTCCTGCCTCAATCAGATCGCCTCGTATCTGGGCGACGCTACACGCCGAAATGAAATCAAAGCAAATGGCGAATCCTTCGTTCGGGCGCATCATACCTACGATCAGCGCGTTGCCAACCTCCTTGAAAATCGAGCGTTCAGGAATCCACTTTGACACAGTTCCTGAAACACCTATTCGTCACGCAGGATTTCGGGCCGGATCGTGGCGGGATGGCCCGTCGTCACGTGGAGGTTTGCCGAAGATTTAGTGATGAGTCGAATTCAATGAGTGTCTCGACCGTTCAGCTGGACTACTCCGCCGAGTTTGACGCTGCGGAGAATTATCGGATAGACCGACAGCCGTTTTACTTTCGGGAAGCGAACCGGTTCACGAATCAGGTGAGATGGGCTCGGTGGCTCACGAACTTCGCAGAAAGCTCCGCCGATGTTATTCATCTCGGCAACATTCGCCCTGTTGGCTACGCCGTAGGGTGGGCTCATGCGAGGCTTCGACTTCCTTATATGCTTTACGTGAATGGCGGCGATCTCTTGCGCGAGCAACGGAAAACCGCTCGCAGTGCGATCAAGCGCCGAACTGCGAGACGCATAATAGGAGAGGCAGCGGGCATCGTTGCAACTTCAAGGTGGGTAGCTGATCTCACTCATGTCGTGCTCGATGAAATCGGGGTGGAAACACCGCCCCCGGTTGCAGTGCTCGATCTCGGCACAGACCCAACAGTTTTTTCGCCAGGTCGCGACGCGGGAATTTTGCGTGCGAAGTGGAACGTCGCTGATGCTCCACTATTGTTGACAGTCGCGAGGCTTGTTCCTCACAAAGGCCAGGACACAGTGATTCGTGCACTCGCCGCATTGTCGCAAGACGTTCCATCCCTTCATTACGTTCTGGTTGGAGAAGGTCACGATGAATTGCGGTTACGCGCTCTGGCCGCCGAGCTTGCAGTTGAAGACAGAGTGATCTTCGCCGGGGCGTTGCCGGAGGACGAACTGCCGGAAGCATATGCGACGGCGAACGTTTACGTAGGCGCGTCGAGACTGGACAACACCGTGAATGTCGAGGGTTTCGGGATCTCGTTTCTCGAGGCGTCAGCATCCGGATTGCCGGTAGTCGCCGGTGACTCTGGAGGTGTCAGGTCAGCGGTGCGAGACGGTGTGACAGGTATGGTCGTCGGCCCTGAAAGTGTTGCTGAAATCGCCGCGGCGGTTCTGAGCTTTCTCCGCGACCCCGTGCGAGCCGAGTTATTTGGATCCGCTGGCCGGGTAGCTGTTGAAACGCATTTCAACTGGGATCGTGTTGCGGCCGACACACGCGAGTTCACGTTGTCAGTGGTGCGCGGGCCGCGGGCAAGTCGGTGAATACCTATGAAGAGCGCAGAAAAAAGCGCCCGACTTTTTCGCACCTGGCAGAGTTTTACTCGATGCGGGCAGCCTTTGCGGGATTACAGAAACTGCCGTGGGACACCGCCTGCTCGATCGGGGAACGGCTTGGGGCACTCGGACGATGGCCGCTGCAAATCCGCAGGCATGTCGTGGAGCGCCAGATCGCCGCCGCGTTTCCGGAGCTCGCCGAAGATACGGTGAGAGCAATCTCTCTTGGCTGTTACCGGCATCTTGGAAGAAATGCGGTGGAGGCGGCAATTCTTCCGACTCTCGGACAGAATGGAGTGCTGAGCCTGGTGGATCGAGTGGACGGATGGGAGCACGTCGAAGCCGCTATGAACGGTGGGATCGGCGGAATCATGGTTGGCGGTCATCACGGAAACTGGGAATTGATGGGCGCATATCTCGCCGCCCGCGGTCTCCGCCCGGAGGTGGTGGTGCGCGGGATGGGCAACCGTCTCTTTGAAGATTACCTCAACACCAATCGCGAAAAGCTCGGACTCACCGTCGTCCATGACACGCAGGCCGTCAGGAGCACAGTAAAGGCAATTCGGGACGGAAAATTCGTAGCGATACTAGCCGATCAGGGGGTCCTGGGGCTCGCGTCGAGCTTCGTTCCCTTTTTTGGAAGGCCCGCCAAGACTGCCCGCGGCTTCGCGGTATTCGCCTTGCGATTGAATGCAGCCGTCTGCTTTATGGACATGCTTCGGCTTCCGGATGGAAGATTCCGCGTCGTCTTCGAGCCCGTCAAAGTCGAGGAGTCAGGAGATCGGGACCGCGACGTAGACGCGATGGTCGCTCGCTACAGTGAAATTCTGGAGAAATGGGTACGAGAATATCCGTCGCAATATTTCTGGCAGCACCGCCGTTGGCGCCGACAGCCTGCCGAGACTCCGCCGGAGCTGCGGGATCCGACACTGAAGGATCCGACTGCGTGGACTCCGTCGAGGTAGCAGCGTCTTGCTAGATACTGGCCAGCGCAAGCGCCTATTCGGCGACAATCGCGCTCGATTCGGAATTGCGGTCGTCGTCGTGATGGTTTTCGCCGCGATTGCAGCACCTCTCATCGCGACGCAGGATCCGCTCAAGATCGACCTCTCCAACTTTCTGGCCCACCCGTCGCCTTCTCACGTGCTTGGCACCGACATTCAAGGGCGCGACATCTGGGCGCGTCTTGTGTTCGGTTCGAGAGTATCACTGACCGTCGGCCTGATCTCGCAGATGATCGCGCTGTCCCTGGGAGTGACGCTCGGTTTGCTTGCGGGCTACTACGGCAGGTGGGTGGACGAAGTCGTCATGAGATTAGCCGACGTGACACTGGCCTTTCCAACGCTGCTGTTGCTGATTGCGATGGTCGCGGCATTCCAGCCGTCGATGGGCGTAGTGTTCGTAACGATTGGAGTCGTTGGATGGGCCGGCATGGCGCGACTCGTTCGCGGTCAGGTTCTGGTCGTGCGACAACTCGAGTACGTGCAGGCTATTCGTGCGCTGGGTGCGAAAGACGTTCGCGTCATGCTGCAGCATGTTCTCCCGAATGTCATTGCTCCTGTCGTCATCGCTGCGACGCTCGGTGTCGCGGGCGCCATCATGGCCGAGGCGGCGCTGTCATTTCTGGGCCTTGGAGTCCCTGCGCCGACACCGAGCTGGGGGTCGATGATCGCGGACGGGCGAGACCTCGATCAGCTGCGAAATGCGCCGTGGACTTCGGTCTTTCCGGGTGTCGCTATAGGTTTGGCCGTTCTCGGGTTCAATCTTCTGGGGGATGCGCTGCGTGATGCTCTCGATCCAAGGCAGCACAGGAAGGCGCCGCGTGCAGAGTCGTGAGTAACATCAGGGTATACACCCATCAGAAAGGACAAACCCACAACTAAGCACAAGCAACAGCGTATCCACGGATCAAAAACGTGGAACGGCCATCAGGGGCAACTACAAGAACAGCCCGAAAATAAAAGACACCGAAAATAAAAGACAAAAACGCTTGATCTCAATCGGTCCCTGCAACGCTTGCTGCAAATACCTGGGCTGGAGTTTTCCAGTCCAAGGTTTCTCTTGGTCGTGTGTTCAGTTTGTTGGCTACTACGTCTAACTCACGCTGGGTGACATTCGACAGATCCATTCCTTTTGCGAAGTACTGACGAAGAAGCCCGTTGGTGTGCTCGTTCGATCCGCGTTGCCACGGGCTGCGCGGATCGCAGAAGTAAACCTGAACGTCGGTAGCTGCGGCGAAGTTGCGGCGGTTTGCCGAATGGCCTGATGCGATCCCTGACATGGGATCGAGGTCTCGAGATGGCTAACCGCCGCAACTTCACCGTAGCT
>JANYKY010000440.1 GCA_025357975.1 Gemmatimonadaceae bacterium | reverse complement strand
TGAATCTCCGGCCCCGAGCGCTGCTGCAATTCCGCCTTGAGCATACGCCGTGGCGCTGTCGAACAGCGACCGCTTCGTGAGAACCATCACGTCGCCTTCGGTAGATGCGCGCCGCGCAGTGTGAAGTCCGGCAACGCCACTCCCGACAACCAGAAATCGTGTGCGAATCCGTTCGGCCATGATTCGGAATCAATCGGAGTCCTGGGACAATTGAAAGTGTCCCATGGTCACGAAGGCACGAAGAAGAACAAAAACCACGTGGTGAAAGATTTTCGGATACGGCCAGGCTCCGGCAACTTCGTTGGCTCTTCTTTAATGTCGTTCTTCGTGGCTTCGTGCCTTCGTGACCAGGACGGAATTAGACCCATAATAAACGGCTGTGAACGTGAGAAATGGAGGGTACCAATGCCTTGCCGCGACGTCGTTTGTGGGCGAATATCCTCGTGAATGCGGAAACTCCTCCTCGTCGCCTTGACGCTCCTCGTCGTTCATGCCGCGCTCCTCTTTGCCGGCGGCCGCGGAGTGGCCCAGTCAAGCAAGGCGGGAGCAACGAATGTCGGCATCGTTCTCGACGTCGGCGGCCGCGGAGACAAGTCATTCAACGACGGCGCATATGCGGGCGCGGATAGCGCTGCTCGCATACTTGGCCCCAACATCCGGTTCATCGAGCCCGGTGAAGGCTCAGATCGCGAAGCAGGCCTGCGACTACTCGCCGCTGAGAAAATGAACCTCGTAGTCGGCGTCGGTTTCATCTTCTCCGATGACATCACCAAGCTCGCGAACGAATACCCGCGCACTTCATTTGCCTGCGTTGACTACGCCCTCTCGGTGGACGACAAAGGCAACGTTCTACCGCCTCCGCCGAACGTCGCCGCACTCAAGTTTCGCGAAGAAGAAGGCTCATTTCTCGTTGGTGCTTTAGCCGCGCTTGTCGGCAAATCCAAGAAAGTAGGGTTTGTAGGCGGCATGGACATTCAGCTCATTCACAAGTTCGAAGCAGGCTATCGAGCTGGCGTGAAGCAGGTGTGCCCCGACTGCGAAGTCATTGCACAGTATGCGGGCGTCACGCCAGATGCATTCAAGAATCCGGGCAAAGGCAAGGAGCTCGCGCTAAGCCAGTACCAGTCGGGCGTCAACGTGATCTTCCACGCGTCTGGCTCGACCGGTCTCGGGGTCTTCGAAGCCGCGCGTCTGATGAACAAGCTCGCCATCGGCGTTGACGCAGACCAATACGATGAAGCACCGGGGCATATCCTCACGTCGATGGTCAAAGGCGTCAACAACACTGTCTACGACGTCATTCAGCGCGTCCAGACCGGCACGTTCAAGGGCGGTATCTACTCTTTCGGGCTAAAAGAGGGCGGTGTCGGATACGTCTACGACAACAGAAACAAGGCGTTGATTCCTGATAGCGTACGGGCGCGCGTCGAACAGCTAAGGCAGGACATAATTGCGGGACGCATCAAGGTTCCGAGCACCAGATGACAGCATCCTCAGTCCCGACAGGAAATCCCGCGATTCGCATGACAGGAATCGAGAAGGCTTTCGGCTCCGTTCGAGCAAATCGTGGCGCATCCCTCGAGGTTCAGCAGGGCGAAATCCACGCTCTAGTCGGCGAAAATGGCGCCGGTAAATCGACGCTGATGAAAATACTCGGCGGCCTTCAACCACCCGACGCAGGGACGATGGAAGTCAACGGCAAGGACGTCACCGGATGGAGCACCAGTGACGCGATCCGGGCCGGCATTGGTGTTGTGCATCAACACTTCATGCTCGTCCCAACGCTCACTGTGGCGGAGAACATCGTACTTGGCATGGAGCCGGTGAAGGGAGGGCGGTTCGACTACAGGAAAGCCGTCGATGAGGTGAAGACCCTGAGCCACAATACCGGCCTTGAGGTTTCCCCGGACCGCAAAGTGGCAGACCTTTCGGTCGGAGAAGCACAGCGTGTAGAGATTCTGAAAACCCTTTTCCGCGGCGCGAAAATTCTGGTTCTCGATGAACCGACGGCGGTTCTTTCTCCGCCCGAGGTTCGCGACCTGTGGACCGTACTTCGCGGGCTCCGCGATGCTGGCGGAACGATCATTCTCATCACGCACAGGCTCGACGAAGTGATCGACATTTCCGACACGATCACGGTCATGCGCGCAGGCCAAACCGTCACTCGCCTGAAGACGACTGAAACGACTCCGTCTGAAATCGCGAAAGCCATGGTTGGAAGAGATGTCGCTCTCACCTCGAGAGACGAAGCCGGCATTCTGACTACGCCTGCACACGGTGGCGCTATTGGACAGCCGCCGCGCGATGATGAAGCCTCCGCAATCAACGTCACGAATCTCTGCGTCCTGGGATCCCGAAAAACAATAGAAGTGGACGGTGTGTCGTTCTCAATCCGCGCCGGCGAGATTCTGGGAATCGCCGGCGTCGAAGGAAACGGGCAGACCGAATTGATTGAAGCTCTCGCAGGGCTGAGGCGTATCGAATCAGGCTCCGTTCGCATCGATGGCAAGGATGTCACGTTCCGCAATGTCGGAGAGCGGCGGACTGCCGGGTTGTCACACATTCCCGAGGATCGGCACCGCAGAGGACTGATCCTCGACTATTCTGTCGCCGATAATCTGGTTTTGGGCCTGCAAGCCGATTTCGTTGACAAGGGCCTTCTTGATACTGATCGCATCAATGCCAACGCTGAAGCGCAGATCAAGGCGTTCGATATCAGGCCGCCGGTAGCGGGAATGCCTGCGCGAAATCTTTCCGGCGGAAATCAGCAAAAGGTGGTGGTTGCCAGGGAGATGGGTGGGGCATTTACCGTTCTTCTTGCGTCTCAACCGACACGCGGCGTCGATGTTGGCGCGATCGAGTTCATACACTCGCGGCTTCGCGAAGCACGCGCAGCGGGTAAGGCCATCCTGCTGGTATCGGCCGAGCTCAACGAAGTTCTCGCGCTCGCGGATCGGGTCGCTGTGATGTACCGCGGTAAATTCGTGGCAGTCGTTCCGGCTTCCGAAGCGAGTGAAGAATCTCTTGGCGAATACATGACCGGCACTCGAAAGGAGTCCGCTGCTTGAACACACGCACGAAAGAACAGCTCGAAGAGGCTCTGTTCCCACCACTGGTCGCATTGCTTGTTGCACTGATCTTCGGCGATCTGCTGATCATGAGCTACGGTCAGTCGCCGGCAATGGTCTACAAGCTTCTTCTCCAGGGAACCTGGGGAAATGCGTACGGCTTTGGCCAGGTTCTCTACAAGTCGACGACACTGGCTTTCACCGGTCTGGCAGTCTCACTTGGAATACGCGCCGGATTGTTCAACGTAGGTGCGGAAAGCCAGCTCGCTGCTGGCGGGTTTCTCGCGGCGCTCGTTGGGCTCGGCCTCTCGCCCGCAGTACCCGGAATAATTGCGGTGCCGCTTTGCATGATCGCGGCAGCAGCGGGCGGTGGAATTGTCGGGGCTATCCCCGGATGGCTAAAGGTCAGGTTTGGCGCGCACGAAGTCATCGTGACGATCATGCTCAATTTTATCGTGCTCGCACTCCTCAATTATATAGTTGCGGCGCACCTGCACGTCCCCGAAACATTGCATACGCCGGAAATTCACGCAGGGAGTGTCGCCACACTCGCATCGATTATTCCAGCGTTCCACGGATCAGCAGCGAACTTTACCATTCTATTCGCTCTGATTGCCGCGTCTGTAGTAGGCATCTACCTGTTTCGCAGCCGACGCGGTTTCGAGCTGCGCGCTGTTGGCCTTCAGCCTGATGCTGCCGAATACGGTGGAGTGAGCGTTGGTGGAGTCTGGCTTCGCGCCATGACAATCTCCGGGGCTATTGCCGGACTCGGCGGCATCAACTACGTGCTGGGCTACAAGCACTACTATGAAGAAGGATTTACCGGCGGTGCCGGATTCCTGGGAATCGCGGTCGCTCTCGTCGGACGCAACCATCCTCTCGGCGTCGTGCTCGCTGCACTCTTTTTCGCAACCTTGTCGCAAGGCGGACTCGCAATTCACGCGTTCGTGCCGAAGCAGATGGTAGAGGTGTTACAGGGTGTTGTGATCCTCGCCGTGGCAATGTCCGTCCCTGAAGTGCGAGCCGTGCTGCGAAGGGCGCGGAAGCCCGTCACAGCATGAATCCCGTTTCGTTTCTCGCGCAGATGGTGCGCATCGCCATCCCGTATCTATTTGCAGCGACGGGCGGCGTGGTAGCGGAGCGCTCGGGGATAATCAGCCTGGAGCTCGAGGGGTTGATGCTGGTCGGTGCATTTTCGGCGACCATAGGCACTCACTACTCGGGCAGTCCATGGATCGGCGTACTCTGCGGGATTCTCGGCGGACTCATCTTCGGACTGGTTCACGCACTAGCTACGATTCGTTATCGCGCAGACCAGGTTGTTGTTGGAATCGCGATCAACCTTCTGGCGATCGGAGTGACGCGTTTTTTTCTGAAGCTTGCGTTCGCGAGCTCGTCAAACTCGCCGCGCATTAACGGATTCGGTGGACGGGCGGCCGCACACGGGTTCGACAATCCCCTGTTGTGGATGGGACTTCTCGCGGCGCCGGTGCTCGCGTTCTTTTTATATCGCACGCCGTTCGGGCTACGGGTCAGAGCAGTCGGAGAGCATCCTGGTGCAGCCGCGAGCGTTGGCGTGAGCGTAAACAAGATTCGTTACATCGCGGTGGCCGTTTCTGGAATGCTGGCCGCGCTCGGTGGTGTCTTTCTCGCACTCGATCAGCATCAGTTCACGGACCAGATGACATCGGGACGAGGATTTATTGCGGTTGCTGCCGTAATCTTCGGAAGATGGGACCCGGTAAAAGCCGGCCTCGCATGTCTTTTTTTCGCAGCGGCCGAGACGCTGCAGATTCAGCTTCAGGGAAATCACGTGATCCCGTCGCAGTTCATCGAGATGATTCCCTACGCCTTGACGATCATCGCACTAGCGGGGCTCGTGGGCCGGGCGGTTGCACCAGCCGCGCTCGGAAAGGCGGTAGAGTAGCTCGTGTTCAAGAAGCTGCTCATACTGATCATCACTGCGTTCGTCGACATGGTGGGTCTCCTCATGGTGATCCCGCTCATGCCGTTCTATGCGCGCAAGATGGGCGCGGGCTCGTTCATGGTCACGGTGATGGTGGTCTCTTTCACCGCCGCTCAGCTGCTGAGTGCGCCATTGTGGGGTCGGTTCTCCGATAAGTATGGACGGCGACCTGCACTGCTCGTCGGGCTCGGCGCAGCTGCGATGGCATATCTGGTATTTGCCGTGGCGAACAGCTTGTGGCTCCTGCTTCTCTCGCGGGTTGTTCAGGGCGCCGGCGGCGGTACCGTCGGAGTAGTGCAAGCCTACGTAGCG
>JANYKY010000393.1 GCA_025357975.1 Gemmatimonadaceae bacterium | reverse complement strand
CTGCCGGCGGAGAACATCGGAATTCTCACTTACATAATGGTCGACAATGCAGAGGATGCCTGCGCAAAAATTGTAGCCAGCGGAGGGATAATCGTGCAGGGCATTGGAGCCGACGCGCCGGAAATCACTGCTCGCTTCAAGGATCCTGCTGGAAACATCATGGGCATCTATCAGCAACCGGGTTGACCCTGCGCAAATAGATAACAGCGGCGACTCGGATACTCTCCCTCGGGATACGAGCTCTGATGACTCGAAGTGCACCGTCACCCCTCGATCATGCAGATACTTCGCGACATGGCCAGGACCGCATCCGAGATCAGCTACGTCACCGCTGCCTCGTACCGCTTCGGCAAAACTGTTCAGAAGATGACGATCGAGCGGTTTCTGGTCGAGCTCAGTAAAAAGATGCTCGGCATATACATCCGCGGCGTTATCATAACTCGAACGAATTTCCAGAGTCACAATTCTGGTTAACTGCCGGAGCTCATCGGCTACAGCTCAATCCCCTACGGCTCGTCGGCACTTGGCCCATAGATCTGTGGCACCTTCGATCCCATTGGCCGCAAGTAAGTTGTGATCTGCCCGCGATGATGAACTATGTCGAAGAGAAAGCTCCAGGCCATCGCTGAGGCCGGACTTTCATTTCCGAAAAAATCGAGCATGCCGTTCCACTTCTCTTCCGGCAAGGACGACCAACGCTGAGAAATATCAGCGCTCTGTTTATCGTATGCGGTGAGCACTTCCTCGATCGTCGCAGGCATCGGCGGCGGTGCCCATTCCACCTTACCGGTCTCCAACGCTTCGATGATCATTTTCTCCTCGGAAAAAATCTGCCACGCGATTGTCTTCGCAGTACGCGATTTCGGATCGGGCTTGTAGTCCGATCCATCCGGAATTCGCGATATCACCTTGCTCGTGGTTTTCGATTCCTTCGTCCAGAATTTCGTGAACAGCGCCTTCTCATCCATTATTCGCTCCATTGCACCAGGTCCCACAGGTTGCCATAAAGGTCCTTGAACACTACGACGGTTCCGTAAGATTCTACCTTCGGATCTCTTACGAAAGAAATTCCGCGCTCCACCATTCTGCGGTAGTCACGCCAGAAATCATCTGTGCTTAAAAACAGGAAGACGCGTCCCCCGGTCTGATTACCGACTGCAGCTTCCTGCTCCGCGGTCGTCGCTTTGGCGAGAAGAAGCATGGGATTGGCAGAACCCGGTGGAGCGATGAGAACCCATCGCCTATCCTGCTCGGCTTGATACGTGTCCTCGACAAGGCGAAAGTCGAGCTTCCTGGTAAAAAAATCGATCGCCTCGTCGTACTCTCGCACGACGAGGGCGATGTGAACGATTGACTGCTTCAGCCGCTTATCACCCAGCGAAGCAGTATGCGCATCCCAGTTCCTGGGCATGCGCGACACCGAGGACGCCCGACGGTACAACTTGTACGCCCGGCAATAAGCCAGCGACCCATTCTGCCTTCACCGCTGCCGGGTCCATGCCCATCTTCTGAGCTGCTCCGCTGCTGTACACAGTGAGCGCGACATCACATGCGCCAACGAGAACGCCGGACTTCATCAGCTCCGACACGCCAAGTCCGGAGAGTCCAGGGTTCGGGATTGTCGCGTACGGATTTCGCATCGCGGCCGTCGCTCCATCCTTCACGTTGAACGTCTCCCCGAGATGATACTTCGACCAGACAGCATCGCCCAACGCGAGTGCGAGTCCGGCGTGCCGGAAGATCACTACAGCAGTCGTTTCCCCGGGATATGTTGCGGCCATGCTGTTGAGATAAACTCTTGGCCAGATGGCCGGCATGCCGCTGTTTGGCGCAGATGCATCGAAGACTATCCGGTGTTTTCCCTTTATCCGCCCGAACCATGCTTCGAGTGCCGGATCGGCGGACGACTCAGGGTGCGTCGTTTCAGCGGCGAGCCCTGATGGCGCGACGAGCGTCATGCTGGCCGCGAACGCGGCCATGCGACCGAGAAATCCCCGTCGCGCTGTTGGTGTATTCAGCATCTCTTTCATGTGCAAGCCCTCCGGGCTGCGGACGATTTAGCGAACAGCGATAAGGTAGCTTCCCGCGTGGGCGACGAAAGGGTCAAATGCGGGCAGTCTATTTACCGACCGGCGGGCGCCGGCTGGCTTGACGGCGGCACCATTCCATTCATCCGCAGATAGGTCACGATGTTCCCATAGTGCTCCGCATTGTGCGTCGCGTTTTCAATCAGCACATACAACTTCGAGTGGTCCTCACCAAAAACGCTGACGGTTCCCTGCGCCGCCATATCTGTCTGTGCGTAAGCGCGGCGGCAATACTCCGTCGATGCCTTGATCGCAGCCAGGAGATCGGCCTTCGAGGTTTTCATCTTCTCGATGTCACCTTCGTTCGCTGGCTTGTCGCCAAGTGCCGCCGCGCAATACGCATACTGGGATCCGGCAATGTGTCCGATGAGCTGCCCGAACGTGCGAACTGCCGGTGTTGGACGAAATGAATATTTCGCTTCGGGCATCTGTTCCGCGGACGTGGTGATGTACTGGATCGTTTGAGACCAAAGTCCAGAAGGCGTTGCTCCCGTGCTGGATGCTGGAGATTGAGCGGAGAGCGGAGCAGCGACAGCGAAGACTGAGAGGAATAGAATGGACTTCATTAAAAACTCCGGATGGAGGAAGGCTTACATGGAATAGAACGCCCGATGTTCATTCGACCGCTAATAGTCGCCTGATGAAGCAAACCAATGCTGCGCATCATCGACGCCCGAATCAACCCTTTGAACGTCTACATGGTCTCAATGGAACGCGTCGACGAGCGCAAGCGACTCCGTCCCACGAAAGATTGTCCCGTGTGTCAGATCCGGTCGCGGATCGTACTTCCAGCGAAGTGCACCCGGCGGCGCTGCCCGGATTGCCGCAATGATACGCGAGGAGCCAACAGACGTGCTCGGCTCCAACGATGTCGCGATGTACAGCGACCGGGTTTTCGCAGTGAACCTGGCGAGTTGCGCTGTCGCCGAATCCACGATCGCCCCTCCGTTCCACCAGACGCTTGGGTCGAGCGCCATGTAATGGGTAAAGAGATCCGGCTCCTCGAGGAATGTTTCGACAATGAACAAACCGGCGAGCGACTCGCCGATAATTCCGCGTTCGGGTGTGACACGATACCGTCGAGCTATCTCGGGCAGAAGCTCATGACGAAAAAAGCGTCGAAACTCGGCCGAGCCTCCGACGCGCGGCGCAATCGCGCTGTCTGACTTCATCCGAGTCTGCCCGGTCATGTCACGTCGTCGTTGAGTATTCGGGACGCCGACAACGATTATTGGGCGAATCGCGTGCACCGCTATCAACGAATCGACAGCACGAATGACGTGCGGAAAATCCTCGTCGAGCCCACCGTCAGGCATGAAGAGAACCGGAAATTCCCTGCGGTTCCCGTAGTATTGTGCGGGCGTATAGACGTTGATCTTGCGCGGCTCGGCAAGCGCTGTCGACTGGATGGTGAAGGTGTCGTGCGCGAGTACCGAATCGACACGTGCGACTCGAGTAGAAGGCACGGACGGCACCGCATTTCCAATTGTCGCCTGGGTGCATGCGACTGAAGCGATGAACAGCAGACTAGTCAGGACGAAGCGATCTCGATGCATGTGTATAGTTTCCCACGTTTTTTTACGGTTCGGAAGGCCCGCTCCATAAACCGGAAGCAGAAAACCGGTTGAGAGATCCGGATTCTGCAAACCGGCGTAAAGCCAGAGAACTGCCGTGCGGTTCGCTGTCTTTCTCCCAACCTGGAGCAGCAAATGAAGAAATGGAATCACCCCAGAGTGTCGCTTCTGGCACTCACCGCCGTCGCCGTTGCGGCCGGATCAGTAGTCGCGGTCCGAGCTGTGGTCGCATCAGACCATCAGGATACTCCGCTGGTCGAAATGTCACCGCGGTTCGACGTCAACGACGTCTATGCTTTCCCCGCACCGGGCAATCCAGCCCATACCGTTCTCGTTCTGGGCACAAGCTCACCACTCACTCCGGCGAACACCCCGAGCTTCACGTTCGGCAACAAGGATCAGGAGCTGTATCAGATCAAGGTCGACAATACCGGCGATGCGCGCGAAGACCTCGTCTTCCAGCTCACCTTTACCGGCCCGCCCGGAAAACAGAAGGTGACACTCCGTGGGCCAGTGAAGCCGAATAGTGTCGGCACTCTCAACACGCTCGTCGGCGGAACGCCAATCAAGGGCTATACGAACACCGTCATCGAGTCCAACGGCATCAAGCTCTTCGCCGGCCCGCGTGACGATCCGTTCTTCATTGATCTCGAGGCATTTTTCCGCATCCTGCCTGATCGGCGTCCTGTGGGAGGCCCGCTCGCAAATGTGACCCAGGGTCCGCTCACATTTCGCTCAGCTACTGGCTCTGACCCTGCTGTGGACTTCCTCCGTGGCATCAACGACATGGCCATCGTGATCGAGCTGCCGACTTCGTTGCTCGCAAATCCGGCGACCAATGGTCGCTTCGGTGTCTGGGCAACAACAAGCCGCGTTCGCAACTAAGACGATGCCTCCTTTTCATTCAACCAAGCCTCAGGAGTTCACACACATGTTGGCAACGAAGCTTGCGACTGTGGCACGCGCGAAGAACGCGTCCATCCTCGCGATGACATTCGCCGCCCTGTTCGCTCTCGGTGCATGCAGCGACAGCACGGCACAAAAGGATATCACCGGCGTCACGGCGAGTCAGTCAAGCAAGGATGGCTCCGCGAACGACGACGACGATTCCGTAGACGACAACGTCGTTTACGAGCAGACCGATTTCCTCGGCAACCCGCTCGTCAGCGAAGTTACGATTATGAAGGCCGATCACGATGCGTACAATCGCACGCAGCCGTATAACACGGCGCAGTTCGGCCCAGAGAGTCTTGCGTTCATCAACGCGTTCCGCGGTGCGGAGCCGGTAGTCGCGAACACTCTCGGAGCAGTGCTGTATCCGGACATGCTCATCGTGGAGTCGTCGCGTAATCCAGCCACATCAGGCTGGCTTTCATGGGCACTCGCAAACGGCTGGGGCGGCCGTAACCTCAGAGATGACGTGGTCGACGCCGGCCTGTCTGCCATCTTCGGCAAGGTCATCAGCCCCACTGGCGCGTATTGCGACAATGGTCAGTTGCCGCTGTGTACTGACAATGTGAATGCGAACGACAAGGCATTCAGCTCGTCGTTTCCATACCTGGCTTCACCGACGCTTTGATCCCTCGGCCGCTCCCGTCCGTAACACAGCCTCGTGCTGCGCTGCGAGCGGGAGTCGGTCGCCTTCAATTTTAATCATATCCGTCATCATATGTCACAACGTGCGCATGCTTATCCAGTCACCACTGGCATCGGTGTCGGTCTCGTCGCTATCGGGATGGCCATCGGTGTTGCGTCAATACAGCATCAACGAAAGGCCGGGCGCGCGGATTTCATAAACGCCAGGCCGCTGACTGTGATGTCCACAGCGCCGCGAAACGAATCTGACATTCGCGACCGGGATATCGAGTTTTACACGAAGCGCGTTCGCGAGGATAAGCGGAGCGCAGCCGACCACGTCGTTCTTGCCGGCTTGCTCTTTACTCGCTCGCGCAACACAGGGTCGACCGCTGATCTGGATAGCGCGTTGCAGCTCGCTCGTGAATCAGTAGCCGAGCGTAGTCAGCGAAATGATCAGGCTTTTTCGATGCTCGCCAGTCTGCTGATGGCGAGGCACGAATTCCGGGAAGCCCGAACTGTCGCTCAACGTATCGATTCCCTCGACCCAGCCAATCCATCCCACCTCGCGCTTCTTGGCGAGATCGAGCTCGAGCTCGGCGATTATACCGCCGCTGCCCGGCATTTCGAAGCGATCAACTATGACGGACGAAATTTTACCAACGGAGCGCGTCTCGCTCGATGGTATGAGGTTACCGGGCATAATGATCTGGCACGACACTACCTGCAGCAGGCCATCGTTGACGTAGACCGTCGTGACGATCTTCCGCGCGATCAAGCCGCCTGGTTTCACTACCGCCTCGGAGACCTCGAGCTTCGCTCGGGAAATATTGCCGCCGCTGACTCGCAGTTTGTAATCGGCCTTGCGAAGCATCCCGATGATGTTCGAGTGCTCGGTGGACTCGCTCATGCGGCGCTAATGAAGGGTGACTGGCAGAAGGCCGTCGACTTCGGTGAGCGAGCGACCGCCGTTCAACTCGACCCTGCAACGCTTGGCACAGTCAGTCTCGCGTATGCCAGGCTCGGCGATACTGCCCAGGCTGCGAGTTACGCCCGCGCTATGTCAGTCAGTGCATTGAAGCAGCCTGGCGTAATTCATCGCGCGTGGGGATTGTTTATCCTGGACCACGGAACCGCGCAGGATCGTGCCGACGTATTGCGGCGCGCGAGGATGGAGCTGCGCATTCGCAAAGACGTCTATGGTCACGACATCATGGCATGGGCCCTGTATCGGAATGGGCTGCTTGCAGAAGCGCGCACCGAAATGAAGCTCGCTCTCTCGCAGCACACTCAGGATGTACTGTTGACCGAGCATGCGCGCGCGCTTGGCGTCGCGTCCCCTGCACCGTGATGCAGGGTAAGCCGGCCTGAGACCTTCAAGCGGGGGCTTATAGTCATTCCGTGGTAAGCGTTCGGCAGCGCGCTGTCGGTGATAACTTTGGAGCATGGCAAGTAACAACCGAACAATCGCAATTCTTACGGGCGGCGGCGATGTCCCCGGTCTCAATCCCGCGATCAGGGCAATCACGATTCGCGCGCTCCGTGAAGGTTACCGGGTTATCGGCATTCGGCGGGGCTGGGCGGGCATCGTCGACTACAATAGAGATGCCGGCGCCGACAACTCTGAGAATGTGCAGGAACTGTCAGAGGCGATTGTGAACCGCGCCGCCCGTACCGGGGGCACGTTCCTGCACACCTCACGAACGCGGCCGAGCCATTTGCCCCTTGCCCGAGTGCCTTCGCACCTCAGCGGTTACGATCAACCGCTCAATGATGTGACGAAGGATGTGCTCCGGAATCTCGAACACATTGGAGTCGATGCACTGATTCCCATTGGTGGCGACGACACTCTGAGCTACGGCAAGCGCCTTCACGATGAAGGGGTGCACGTCGTTGCAATTCCGAAAACGATGGACAACGATGTTTACGGCACTGATTACTGCATCGGCTTCAGTACGTGTGTCACGCGCACCATCGAGCTGACACATCGGCTCCGCACCTCGGCCGGTTCACATGAGCGGTTCCTGGTAATCGAGGTGTTCGGAAGGTACGCAGGCTTCACGGCGCTTCTTCCGACCATGGCCGGTGCAGCGGATCGCTGTCTCATTCCCGAATGCCCGACCGATCTCGAGCAGCTCACCGAGCTCATGGTCTACGATCACAACAGAAATCCGAGCAAGTATTCGGTTGTGCTCGTGTCCGAAGGCGCGGGATTGAAGGCCGAAGAGGGAATGAGCTTCGAGGGTGATGAGACCGATATGTTCGGCCACCGCAAGCTCGGCGGTATCGGGGACAAGGTCGCCGATGGGCTGAAGGAGCATTCTGCCCGCTACAACAATGGCCGGCGCATCGATGTTGTCAGCCAGCGGCTGGGTTATCTGGTTCGCTCGGGTGAACCCGACGCGCTCGACTCGATTGTGCCGATGGCATTCGGAAACCTTGCTTTAGACCTGATCCTAAAGAAAGAGTTCGGCCGTTTGGTCAGCGTGCACAAAGGATTCTACGACAGTGTGCCGATCTCGAGCGTGACGTCGGAGAAGAAAGTCGTCGATATCTCGAAGTACTACAACACCGATCGGTTGCGGCCGATCTATGACTTCGACGGAGCGCCGTTGTTCATAATGACGAGCGACTAACGGGCGGTCGCTATTTGGTGAATACCGACGTCAGGCCGCCCTCTACGAAAGTGATTCTGTCGTTGATAATCGTACCAGACCTGCCACTACCACCGTTTGCGGCCGCGAGCGAGATCGCGTTCCCCTGCAGGGTGTAAGAACCACTCTGGCTATTGGTCGAGACAGTTACCTGGCTGTTTGCGGTAGTACGGGTGTGACCCGACTCCGAGTACGTGGACGACTGGTCGAAGGTGATTTGATCGTCGACTATCTCAGTCGTTGCGCCTCCACTTGTGGACGTCGTATACGGCAACACAGCCCCGTTGATCGACCGCAGCCTGTACGTGCCGGTGATGGTGGAGCTGCCCGTGACTGCTCCGCTGGAACATGCAACGGAGGACGCGACGATTAAGGCGATCAGAAATTTGCGCATGATGTCAGATAATGGAGTCGGGTTCTTTAAGTTTCAAGGCTGGGCCCTATCGCCCTTCCCCGTCTCTAACCTCACGATGCGTGCAGTGACTGAGAGCTGCCCAGTATGGCGCATCGAGTGTTCCGCCCCATGCACAAGGCAGCCAATTACCGTTGATGGCAACTTAGCTCGTCCAACTTCGCGAAAATCAGAGAGCGTTGAGGGATCCATTGACTTGAGCTGGGCCAATGCCGCTTCGATACGGTCATGCAACGCGGCCATTACTCGGGGAATTTCCGCGAGGGTCAGCTGATCGCCCTCAGACCTCAAAGCTGCGAACTGATCCGCAGACAGGGTTTTGCCGTGCGCATACGTAAAGAGCCGGTCAATCACTCCGGTCATGTGACGCACGTGAAAAGCGGCCGAGGCGACTCCTCCGGGACGTGCGTTCCATTCTGATTCGGTAAGGTTTTCGACCAGCTCGCCGACGCTTTCATCCACCTGAAGAAGGATGTGCGCGACAGGTTGCAGAAGTGCCGGGATGCCCTCGACCGGCCCGCGTTGCCACCACTCGGTATTTGCCATGTTTACGTCGTTTTGGGTTGATCAGACCCAATCAATGTTGGCCACCGAAAGGTCGAGAGTCCACCAGTGCGCCAGGCCAGATGGGTTTGGGAACGGCGGTTGCATGAGAGGCATGCACCTGTGCTGGAAGTAGTGCCCCTTTTGGAGGTTTTCCATGGCCGAAATTCCCATCGAGCGTAAGCCGCGCCGAACAGTTACACCGTTGCTACTCGTATTGCTTGTAATTTTGCTGGTCGTGGCGGGCTGGTACTGGTGGACGAACAAGAACAGCACAGCAGGCACGACGACATCGAGCATTACGCCCGTCACTCGAGTCGCGAGCATTTCTATTCCGACGTCTTACAGTTTGAACTTCCGGAGGGTCTGATGTCGAAGGACTATAGAACAGAGGATGGAGCGCAAATCGCCCCCCTTTCCGAGCTGAAGGACTTTCAGGTTTCCGAAGGCTACAAGGATATCCGTGGCTGGCGTGTCGACTCGTCCGATGGAAAAGACGTCGGCAAGGTTCACGATCTTCTCGTGGATATGGATGGGATGCGGACGCGCTATCTCGATGTGCGCCTTCACTCCGCAATCGCCGCGTCGCATGGCGACAGGGATGTTCTGGTTCCGATCGGGTCAGCACGCATCGCTGATCAGGGAGACGTTGTCGTCGTTCCGTTAACTGCGGAGCGGGTGACTCTTTTGCCGATGTAT
>JANYKY010000351.1 GCA_025357975.1 Gemmatimonadaceae bacterium | reverse complement strand
GCCTCCGCCACCTGTTACGGAGCGCGATTGCCACGGATTTCTTCGCGTCCGCCTGCCCCACTATGTAGCGATCGAGCTCGGCGACAATGGCGCGCGGAGTCAGGTCAGCGAGACGAGCGAGTGCGTTTTGTGTTCGTGGAGAAGTCAAACTGTGGGTTCCAGGACCGTGATATTCGAGTTCGTGTAGATGCAGATGTCGGCCGCGATGCCCAGGCCGCGTTGAACGATTTCTTTCGGGCTCAGATCGGTGTTAGCTACGAGTGCGCGCGCCGCGGCAAGGGCGTATGACCCGCCGGAGCCGATCGCGAGTATTCCATCGTCCGGCTCGATGATGTCGCCCGTACCGGAGATGATGAATCCGCGCTCATTGTCGGTGACGGCGAGGAGTGCTTCGAGGCGGCGCAACACGCGGTCGCTCCGCCAGTCCTTCGCCAGCTCGACAGCTGCACGAGAGAGGTTTCCGGGATGGCGCTCGAGCTTCTCCTCGAACTTTTCGAAGAGCGTGAATGCGTCGGCAGCCGCACCCGCAAATCCGGCCAGCAATTTGCCTCCACGGAGGGAGCGTACCTTCATCGCATTGGACTTCATGACCGTCTCGCCGACAGTCACCTGGCCGTCGCCGCCGAGGGCGACTTTTCCGTCGCGGCGAACCGCGAGAATGGTGGTCGAGCGGACGCGGGGCAGGTGGCGAATCATGGTTCAAAACTAACAGGGGCGAGCGCATGCGGTTGGAGCAGTTCCCGATTGTTCTCGGAGTGATCTTCTGCCTCCTGGCCGTAGGTATAATCTACGATGCGGTGAGGCCGGGAGAGTCGCGTCCATTCAGGGAGCGGCGGCGGCGCCAGCGGGCGGACCTGAACCGGGCGGGCGAGTGGTTCGTTGCTCTCGGAACGGCGTCGCTGGGAGTCGCATTGATCGGGCGGGACGACTGGCGCTGGGGCACTATCGCGATCCTTGCCGGAGTCGCGTTGCTCGTTATCGGCGGGATATTGAACTGGGGTTTTCTAAAGGAGACGCTGCTGAATCGCGGCGCCTCCAGGCGCACAGAGGAGCTGGAAGGTCCGCCTGCTGCGGCCGAGAAAGAGAAGCCTAAACTGCGTATCCGCTAAATCTCGCTCAGGCAGTATTCAGCTGACTTGTTCGGTCGCACTGTGATTCTGTCGCTCGCCGATTGCGCTGGTAAGGCGCTCCCGAAATGTCGCGGACAACTCGGCCTCGACCCCGTACTTGAGCTTGACCAGCGCGATATCGCGAACCAGCTGATGAAAATCAGTTTCTGGCATCGCCCCACAGACCCGGCGCAGTCTTACCTCTATGTCGCGCTGCAGTACAGCCAGCAAATCCATCTCGTCGCTCAATGTCCGCCGCTCCACCCGGAAAACGAAAAGGTCGACTCTGGCTGAGCCGTCCGCGGAGCAAATACACTGGTCACAACCAGATGTTCAAACCCCTCCGTACCACTCATACCCTTCATCGCTCCAGTACCCGCCGTTACGGCTCGGCATGAACACGATTTTGGTCAGATACTTGGTGTTTTTGTATCCGAGCTTTACCGGCGAATAGAGCCGGGCTGGTGCGCCGTGCGCAGGGGCGAGCATGGTTCCGTCGAGGCCGTAAGCGATCACCGTTTGCGGATGCATCGCGCTTTCGATATCCCAACTCTCGTGATAACCGTCGTCGAACGAGACGAAGTCCACGTAGTCCGCGCCTTTGTGAACACCAGCCATTTGCGCGAGCTGGCTGAAGCGAACTCCGGTCCACTGCTCGATCGCATTCCATCCTTCGACACAATAGTGATTCACGCGCTCCGTAATTCTGGGCAGCGCGACGAGCTGGTCGAGAGTGAGCGAGAACGGATGGTCGACCATTCCACCGACACTGAGTGTCCAGGTCCCCATCCGCGGGGTGTTCCATACCGGCACGTGCTTCGATATGAAGTAACTCGGCAACGCTGCACCTGCGAGCCGGGCTCCCGATATCGAAGCGTCCATAGACGTATGCCGAAAAAGCTTGCGCTCCAGTGCTTCGTTTTTTCTTTCAGCGTAATTGAGCAGGCGGCCTGCGCTTCTCGGCCCGCGCGAGTCACATGAAGTGAGTATTGCCGCAGACAGCGACGCGCCCGAAATGGTCAGAAATTTTCGCCGGTCGATTGTCATGTTGGACCTCCGCCCGAAGGCGTGTGCGCCGCGACTGACGGAGCTTTTTTTCTGAAACGGTTTGGCAGAAGATGATAAAGAGGCCTGGCGTTCCGCGCCTCTGGAGAATTGGCTTCATTGTATCCGCCAGTAGTCATCGCACGAATCGAGTATGGATCGACCGCGAACACCATGAAGATGTGAACGAGGCTCAGTGCGACGAGCAGCGCCATCGCCACGAAGTGCCAGTATCTCGCCCACACGTAGCCACCCATCAAATCAGTGAGTGGTGCAAGCGCGACGGGTTTCCAGATTGCGATTCCACTTACGACCGCGAGAAGTCCGATCCATGGAAGTACGAAGTACGTCCCGCGCTGAAGTGCGTTGTGCTTGCCCTGCAGGGGATGATCTTTGCGGACGAACAAATAGAATCGAACCATCTCCCACGAATTTCTGGCAAAGCCCCGCATCGGCACGATGTCTCTCCACTCGCCGTGCAGGTACACGTAGCCGAGGTAGATAATTCCGTTCGCGATGATGTGGGTGCTCGTCGTGAACGGAGATCGG
>JANYKY010000350.1 GCA_025357975.1 Gemmatimonadaceae bacterium | reverse complement strand
GCATCGTTGTATGCTCTCGCGTATACGAGTAGGCGAACGGGTTGACGCCCGCCGCTCGAAGAGCGTCCAGCTTGTCGCGCCTCGCCTTCAGAACAAAGTTCAGGTCATCGGTCATTCGACTGCGGCACCGCTTGATTGCTTCAGATACGCCTGGATGAAGGGATCGATTCCGCCGTCCATGATTTTCTGCACGTCGGGGATTTTCAGGTCCGTTCTGTGATCGTTGACCATTGTGTAAGGCTGAAAGACATAGCTGCGAATCTGACTTCCAAAACTGACGTCCGCCTTGTTTGCATCCACCTTCGCCTTTTCTTCCTCGCGCCGTTGAATCTCGGCCTGATACAGTTTGTTCTTGAGCATCTGCATCGCCTGCGCCTTGTTCTTGAACTGCGACCTCTGCGCCTGTGACGCGACAACTGTGTTCGTTGGGATGTGAGTGATGCGCACCGCGGAACTCGTCTTGTTGACGTGCTGCCCGCCGGCACCTGATGCACGGTAAACGTCAATACGGAGATCTTCATCGCGAATCTCGATGTTGATCTCCTCATTCACCACCGGATAGACGAAGACCGACGCAAAGCTCGTATGCCGTCTTGCGGCAGAATCGAATGGAGATATTCGAACGAGTCTGTGAACTCCTGCCTCAGGCCGAAGAAATCCGTATGCGTACTGCCCCCGTATTTCGAGAACGGCTCCCTTGATACCGGCCTCTTCGCCCTGGCTCTCGTCCAGCAGCACGATCTCGAAACCTTTGCGCTCAGCCCATCGCGTATACATCCGCATTATCATCGAGGCCCAGTCCTGCGCTTCGGTACCGCCGGCCCCCGCGCTTATTTCGAGTTGCGCGTCTCTGAAATCATCGTCGCCACGCAGAAGTGTCTTCAGCTCGAACGAGTCGAGCTCCGTCTGCAGCGATTCGATTTCGGATTCGAGCTCGGTCTCCAGCTCCGGATCGGGCGAGTCGCGCAGAAGCTCATCGAGCTCGCCGGCACTCTGGATGCGGCCATTGAGGCGGTCGAATGGCTCAATCCAGGCGCGCAAGGTTTTTACTTCCTGAACTGCCGCCTGTGCCGTTTCCTGCCTGTTCCAGAAATCGGGCTCGGACATGCGCGCTTCGAAAGCGGTCAGCTCGTGACGCTTGGTGTCGATGTCAAAGATACCTCCGCACTTCGGTCAGGCGCGTCGAAGCGCCGACCAATGCACGGCCCCGTTCCCCTATCGTTTCCGCCATTCCATTAAGCTCGCTTAAAAAATTTTCTTGCCGGCACCGAGAACTTCGTTCAGCGACTCCTGGAAGTGCGTCGTCGTACGGGCAAACTCAGAACCTACCTGCGCAACATACTCGTCATAGCTCTTCTTGATCTCGTCGCGGAACAATTCCTTTAGTGTTCCCCTCTCGAGTCCTTCGGAATGCTTCGCGGGATAATAAGCGACCATGTCCGACACGAGCGCCCGTGCGAGTCTCTTGGCACGCAGGCCCGGGTCACGTGCAAGGAACGGATTGATTGGACGACGCTCTCCTGGCGCGCTGCCGGGTGCAAGGGGAGGCGGAGCAGGCGCCGCGGCAATCGCTTGACCCACCGGCGGAATACTCGGCGGTGTAAAAGGCGGAACCGATACGGGCGGAACGGATACGGGTGCCACCGGCTTCGCGGGAATCGGGGCGGCCGGCTGCCACGGCGAGCGTGGAGTCGTGCGAAGAGGCGGTAACGATGCGCCGAGCGCCGGTGAAGACATCGCGGGCGTAGTCATCCGGGGATTGACCGGAGGTGTCGCGAATCTCGGGACCGGCGGAGGAGTGTGGACCCGTTGCGTTACACCCGGCGTCGGAACGCGCGGCTGAACTATTGGGGTCGGCATCCTCGGCTGAGCTGCCGGAGTTGGAACGCGCGGAGAGGCGGCCGGCGTTCGCGCCGTTGGCAGATGAGGCGCAACGAATGGCGCCGGAATAGCCGTGCGGTCAGCGAAGGCATCCCGCATCGCATCCGACGCGGCGTGACCAGATGCGAACGCGCCGGCGGGAGACGCGATCGTTATCACACCACTGCACGTCGAGCAGCGCGCGCGCACTCCTCCTGCCGGTACTTTCGCGGGATCAACGCGAAACACTGTCGAGCACTCAGGACAACTGACGTTCATTCCTTTTCTCCACCCTCGTTTGATACTGGATACGGAACTTCAACCTGCGCCGGCTTGTCGTCATATCGACGGTCAATCGAATACACCGAGCCTTCCAGCGTCTTCGCGTAAGTCTTCATTTCCGTGGCGAGTTTACTGACCTGCCTCGCTTCAGTAAAGGTACGCTGTGCATTCGTTACGACACCAATCGAAAGCGTCATCATTGGGACCCGGTCGAGCACTCCGCGCCTGTCCTTCCCGAAGAAATATCCGGCGCGGCGATCTGGCTCAGAGTACTGATACGGCACGAGCAGGTCGAATATCGATGTGATCTCCCCGCACACGTCGGTAATCGAGTCATATGGAAGGATGAAAATGAAATCATCTCCGCCGATGTGACCGACGAAAGCACCTTCACCGCATAAACCTTTCACAACGTCGTGGAGAATCATAGCAAGGATTCTTATCACGCGATCGCCTTCATAATAGCTGTAGCGATCGTTGTATTCTTTAAAATGATCGAGATCCGCATAGCACACAGCGAATAAATCGGGGCGCCTGAGACGACGTGCGATCTCCGCCTCTATTGCGCCAGCGCCTGGGAGCCGAGTCGATGGATGCACACCCAGGTCGCGGTCTGATCTTGCGAGCAGGGCCTCGAGCCTCCGGGTGGCTTCATGATCATCCGTCGCTGGACCGACTGCCTCATCGGCTCCAGCATCGAGAGCGGCGTTGATCTTCCCTACTCCGTCGCCACAGAGAACGAGGGCCGGTACCACGCCTGTATAGGAATCGGTCTTGAGGCGAGTGCACGCCTGCAGCGATTCTGCAACTGACCGTGCGTCGAAGACAACCAGCCGGGGGCGGCTTCTCGACGCGATTGCCATCAGCTCATCTGCGCCGCTCACCCTCAGGACAAGGGAGACCTGCCTGCCAAGCCACGCCTCGAACACGGGAGGCAAAGCGGACCGATCTGGTACAAAAACGATTGTCGCCGGAGGTGATGCTTTTGAGCTCATCGGTCTGACAGCAATGCGAGGTGGTGAGTTTTTGCGAGCTAATAGAAAAAGAATGCAACGGCGACAACGGCGTAAGCGATCAGCAGGAATGCCCCTTCGAGCCAGTTAGACTCAGAATCCTGCATGACAGAAGACGCAATGCCAACGGCAAGCGCAACGCTCGCAACCTCCATCACAGTAAACGCGAGGTCCATCGGCTTTCCGAAAAACACTCCAAGCAGAACGAGCAGCGGCCCGACCAGAAGCGAGACCTGGATAGCGGACCCGACAGAAATTGACACCGCGAGATCCATTCTGTTTTTCAAGGCCATCATCACCGCCGAGCTGTGTTCGGCAGCGTTACCGATGATTGGGATAAGGATCAATCCAACAAAAATCTGAGACAAGCCGAGCGCCTTGACTGCCTGCTCGGTCGACCCGACGAGAAACTCGGACAGCACTGCGATAGTAACCGCCGTTGCCGTCAGGACGATGACTGCTTTTCGGAGCGGCCAGTTCGGCGGCGCCTCGTGGCTGGAGACG
>JANYKY010000334.1 GCA_025357975.1 Gemmatimonadaceae bacterium | reverse complement strand
CTCACTTGATTGGCCTGCGCGGTACCATTGAAAATGGCTTGCGTCTGTCGCCTTCGGACGAGGACGCCATCCTCGACAGCGTCTACAAGACCATCGGGCTCACCCGTGTTCGCGCAACCATCCAGAGCAATGGGACGCAGGCAAGTCCGGAGGCCAGTCAGAAAAGAGACTGGGTGTTCGCCGACGGTCACATCGCGCTGGTGAAACGCGCCCAGAAGAGGGGACTGGCGGAGTGGTGGCTCTCGCCGATTGCGCTCGAGCCCTGGATGGATGCATCATCGGTCGAGGACTATGCGAACTGGGCCATTAGCGAGATTCGCTACTGGAAGTCGCAGGGCGTGGAACTTCCTTATTATTCCATCGTCAACGAGCCGCAACTAATTGGTGTTCGTGCCGAGTTCCTCAGAGATGCGGTGAAATTGATTGGTCGGCAACTAGCCGCCGATGGAGCGAAGACGCGCCTGGTGGTGCCTGATGACGTCACGCCGCAGCTTGGTGCGGACAAGGTCAGAATTATTCTGAGCGATCCGGCGGCGCGCCAATATGTTGGCGCCATTGCCAGCCATCTGTACGGTGTGCCAGTCTCGGCAATGGGTGACATGTCCGCCCTTGCGGCCGAGTACAACGTTCCGCTTTGGATGAGCGAGTTTTCCGTTGCAGATTCATCTCCGATGGCGTGGGGCGTCATCGTTCAGAGCCTTATCGCTGATTACAACGTGTCAGCGGTCGATTATATGTGGGGATTCTTTGGAGAGTCTGACGCGGCGCAGCTCATTGTAATTCGCCAAACATCCGGACAGTACATCGGAATGAGTATAACGCCCGCCGGTTACGCGATGGCGCAGTTCGCGAGATTCATCCGACCTGGCGCGCAGCGCGTCGAGAGCAAGTCATCGGACTCGACGGTCGCAGCGTCTGCGTTCATACATGATGGAAAAGCCACGGTCGTAGTCCTCAATGAAGGAACCGCTTCCAGGTCGGTGCGATTCTCGCTAGGCTCTACATCGGGACTCAAGGCGATGCGTCTTGTACGGACTTCTGACTCCGAAAAGCTTGCAGCGATTGGTACGGTCGTTGTCTCGAACGGAATCTTCAATCTTGAGCTGCCTCCGCGAAGCATCTCAACTCTGAGTCAGTAGCCCGGAGAAGCGAAGTTAGGGCGCGTTGGCCGAGCCGCTCGTCGCCAATGGGGAACCGCGCACCGGTATCACGTCGCCGCTGTAATTAGCACGCTCGGAATCAGGGAGCGGAACCGGGCGCGACAGAATGTTACCGGCAACCATCCCGCGAGCGAGCTGAACTGGCTGATAGACAACACTCGGCCACAGAAAAACTTCCGTGGTGCAATAGCACTCGCGCGCGGCAATCGAACGCCGCAACTCGGTGGCTTCGGGCGAGGTCCAGATCTCAGGAAATGATTTATCTCGAAGGTTCCCAATCGGCTTATGCATCTCGCACACGCCGACGTCGCCGTTGGCGTAGACAACTCCTGTAATACGTCCAGCGAGGCAGGGAACCACCTGCTTCTGTTCTTTTACGGTCTTTACCTTCGCCCATTGAAGCATCGGCTCTACAATCGAGCCGTAGCGTCCTTCCTCGCGCGGTGCCCAGAGGCGGCGGATGTACTCGTAAAGATCCTCGTATTGCTTGAGGACTGGCCCAGTCAGTGTCGGGTTTTTACGGTCCCCGCGAATGATCGCCAGGTTATGGTGATCCATCTTGGGACAGTGATCGTAGAGATAAGTCGTCAGACGGCGGATCTCGTCCATGTTGACATTCGTCGCGGTGGAGATGCAGTGCACTCTCAAGCGTGGATCAGTTTCCTGGATGCGAATGAGGGCCTCGTAGGTCTGCATCGCCTTCGAGAACGCGTTCTTCGCAACACGGAACTTGTCGTGAAACTCCGGCATGCCATCCAGGGATAACTCGACAACAAGCAGGTCAAGGTCCTTTTCCTGCAATGTGGCGGTCACCTGAGTCACGGTTCGATCGGTGAAGTAACCGTTCGAGGGCACGTAAATCTGCCGGACGCCGTTGTGGCGTATGAATTGGCGGCAGATGTCCGCAAACTCAGGCCGCAGAAACGGCTCGCCACCGGAAAGATTCAGGTTTTCGATCCGCCCCATCGACTTGGAAAGTGCGAAGATCTCTTCGACTGACAGGTCGTCCTTCTTGTTGAGGCTCGTCCAGTAAAAACAGTGTTCACACTTCATGTTGCAAATTGAATTGATGAACAGGACGAGGAACGAGGGCCGGGACGGGGCCTCGTGCTCGCTATTCATGATTCGGAGATGGCGCCTCACGCGGGTAACGGCGTCCATCATGCTGAGCTCCTGTTTGCGGTATAGGTCGTATGGGCACTCGAGCCTGGACGACACTGTGGGGTCGCCGCGGGCCAATGCTCAACTTAATCTGCGGAGCCAAAGTGAGTAGCCTCGCCACCCCGGGTTTTTGTGTCCCGGCGAGCAAGACATCCGTTATTGACAGGCCGCTTGCGCCGTATATGTTCGGACCCGCGGTGGCACATAGCGCCTGGGCACGTGTATCTGGACCTGTAAAGGCCGGTTACGCCTTTCGAAGCTCACCTTTGGCGCGTACAAATGACCCAGAGCAGTAACGAGTGAGCGCACTGCGCTTCTGTTTTCCAACAACTTTTTATCCGCCCTACAGCTTCGGGGGGGATGCGATCGCCGTGCAGCGGTTGGCCAGGGGCCTTGTCAGGCGCGGGCACCACGTAACCGTGATTCATGACATCGATGCCTTCAGTGCTTTGCACACAGGCCCGATGCCTCTTCCGGTCGATGCGCATGACGGCGTGGAAGTCATCCAGCTCTCCAGCCGCGCAGGATTTCTCTCACCCCTGTTGACGCAACAAACGGGACGGCCCACCCTCCACCGCCGGCAACTGGTTGATGTACTCGACGGCGGCAATTTTGACGTCATCAACTTCCACAACGCGTCGTTGCTCGGCGGACCAGGCAGCTTTTCGCTCGGAGGAGACGCGGTCAAGATTTTCACTGCCCACGATCACTGGCTCGTT
>JANYKY010000314.1 GCA_025357975.1 Gemmatimonadaceae bacterium | reverse complement strand
ATCCCGGCGCGGAGTGGTGAGGCAGTGACAGTAGGAATGGTGTCGCGCGAGCTCGTGCTCGAGATTCTTGCCGACGTAAAGGATCCCGAGCTTCCGATGATCGACGTCGTAGAGCTCGGCATCGTGCGCAATGTGATCGTCGAGGGCGACAAAATCCGTGTCGACATTACACCTACATATTCCGGTTGTCCGGCGATGCAGGTCATCGAGCGTGAGATAGTCTACACGCTCGAGAGCCATGGATTCGACAACGTCAGCGTGCGTACGATCTTTTCGCCGGCGTGGACGAGTGAATGGATGACTGATGCTGCGCGCGAGCGACTCAAGGCGCACGGAATCGCCCCACCACGCCCAGTGGCCGACGCCCTCGGGGGGATTTCGGAGCTGGTCTCCCTTCGCCGCGCGAAACCCACTACAGAATGTCCTTTTTGCGGATCAGCAAATACGGTAGAGAAGAGTGAGTTCGGGTCCACCGCGTGCAAGTCGATTCACTTTTGCAACGCGTGCCATCAGCCCTTCGACCACTTTAAACACTTCTAGCCCAACACGAGCCAAAAGCCACGGGCGACGGGGCACGAGCCACGAGGCACGAGCAAAGCGTCAACGGATGGGTTCAACAGTAAGTCCGCAGTTGCCCTGCCCTGTGCCCTGTGCCTTGTGGCTTGTGGCTTGTGGCCCGTGCCTTGTGGCCCAGGCTTTTCAGCCCTGTCCCGTCGCCTTGTTGAGAATTCCGCCGAGGATTCCACCATAACGCGGGTTGGCTGCATGGACCTGCGCGTCCTGCTGAAGAACGCTTCCAACATCGGCACCTGAAGCAGCAGCCGTTGACCGGTGATGGGCTACCGCCGCAAGAACAAGCGGTGCAAGTATCATGAGCAGCCGGGTAGCCTTCTGCGGATCCAGCCCGCTTGCCTGGGTCACCCCATTCGTGACATCCGAATGGCTGGACCCGAAGATTTTGCCGAGTATTCCGCCCGCAGCGGCACTTCCGAGCATTCCACCGAGCCCGCCGGAGCCGCCAAGTATTCCGCCGAGACCGCCGCCACCACCGTCTCCTCCGCCACCACCCTCGACCATGCCAGCGAGTCCGCCGAGGAGGCCACCATTCCCGCCTGATCCCGACATCATCCCGCCTAGCTGACCGAGAATTCCGGCGTGATTCACAGCCTCATTTTCAATTTGCGAAGCTCCGGCTGGTGTCGCGGCGTGCGCCGCCATGCCGCCGACAATCATGGGAACTGCAGCATCGATTGCCTGTTGAGTCGTACCGGGATCCGAGCCGATCGCACTACTGATTTCACTGATTCGGTCGGGAGTGAGCTGCTGCCGAACCATGTCGGTAATTCCAGTCATTGTTGCCTCGGTTGTAACGGAAGGTGGTAAAAAGTCCGCGTCGTGCATAATGATTGCGAAAAGCGCGCCTCGATCCGCCGTCAGATTTGCTGGAGCGCGTCAACCCAGGCAGTAAGGAACTGATTAGCCTGTAATCCGTCTAGCACGCGGTGATCGATTGTCAGCGTCACATAACACATCGGCTTGACCCTGATATCGGCGCCGCTTACCGCTGCGGGGACCACTCGGCGTTCCATCTTACCAACGCCGAGAATTGCGGATTGTGGCTGGTTGATGATGATCGGGGCCGCCAGAAGGCTGCCGCTCACGCCGTGATTGGAGATCGTGAAAGTGCCGTTCTGAACGTCGCGCGCGTCGAGCTTCTCGCTGCGTGCGCGCTCGGTCAGATCCTGAAGACGTTGCGCGATCGTCAAGAGATCGAGGTCCTGCGCCTTGATGATCACGGGAACTATCAGTCCGCCCGAGCCGAGTGCTGTGGCGACTCCAATGTTGATGTCGTCGAATATCTCGAGCGAGTCGTCATGCCAGCGGCTATTCGCTTCGGGTACCGCCTTCAGTGCCGCCACAGTTGCCTTAACGAAATACGCCGTATATGTAAGCTTCACCCCGCGTGATTGAAACTCGTTCTTGTTCGCGTCGCGATGCGCTACGGTGGCGCTGAGATCTGCATCGAAGATGCTCGTCACATGTGGAGCGGTTGCGACACTCTGCACCATGTGCTGAGCGATGCTCCGTCTCATCTGATTGTGAGGAACGCGGCGACTCGTTAACGGCGATTTCTTCGGAGGGGATGCACTGACGGCTGCCTGCCGGGACATGCCGCCAGCGTCGTGCTCCGGAGCACTCCCTGCTTCAACTACTGCCATTACGTCCTGATGTGTGATCCTTCCGCCGCGGCCGGTCCCCTTGATCCCCGACCCATCGAGACTGTGTTCCTTCAACAACTTTCTTACCGCCGGGCTGAGATCGGCCGAGGCATCTGTGCCAGCTGTAGAAGTGAAAGGCTTCTCAGTGCCGTCAGCCTGAGCTGCAGCAACGGGCGGCGCGTCTGCCGGAGCTGAGCTCGCTGACATCGCAGGCGAAGTATCTACACGACCCAGCACCTCACCTTGCTCGATCGACTCACCTTCTCCCTTGATGATTTCCGCCAGGCGCCCAGTCGCTGGAGCCGCGACTTCCATATTCACCTTGTCCGTGCTGATCTCCAGCAATGGCTCGTTCTCGG
>JANYKY010000296.1 GCA_025357975.1 Gemmatimonadaceae bacterium | reverse complement strand
CCGGAAAGCCCCCCGCGGCGCGCCTCACTCTTTCGGCTTCGAGAGAGCGTTCTTCCGTCGTGATCCGCGTCAGCGATGATGGCCGCGGAGTGAATGTCGATCGGGTCTTGAATCAGGCGCGTCAGGCCGGGATTGTGGAAGAAGACTGGAAGCCTGCAAGCGACGCCGAAATTCTTGCTCTCATTGCGCGCCCCGGATTTTCCACGACGCAGAAGGTGACTGAACTTTCCGGACGCGGCGTCGGTCTCGATGTTGTCGCGACGAAAGTCCGTTCACTCGGCGGCGCGATGGAGCTTTCGACCGACGCCGGCGCCGGGACCGAAATACGCCTCGAGCTGCCGATGACGCTTGCGATCATTCACGCTCTTCTCGCGCGCAGCAACGACGAGGTGTACGCACTTCCGATTACGCATGTCGTTGAAACTCTCGTTGTGAACCCGGATATGATCAGGTTCGAAGATGGCCAGGAGATTCTCGAAATCAGAGGCCAGTTCATTCCTGCCGTGCGACTTCGCGAGCGTCTCGGACATCCGCCGCGCGATCGCGGCGCACATGCTGTCGTGCTCGATCTGCCTGATGGCAGGATCACGCTCGTCGTGGATGAGTTCATTGGACAGCAGGAAGTAGTAGTGAAGCAGTTCGACGCCGCGCGCGGAATGCCGCAGCTGTTCAACGGCGCGACAATTCTCACCAACGGATCACCTGCGCTCATACTGGATGCGCAGGGAATCGCCTAGCCGAGATAAAATGCAGAGCACCGATTCGCAGGTAATTGTCTCGACGTCAATTCGCCACACGCTGAGCCCCGAGCGCATGGATGCCCTGAAGGAAGTCGCCAACATCGGGGCCGGGCATGCCGCAACGGCACTGTCGATGATGACAGGCGCGCGGATCATGATCGACGTTCCGACCGTGAACGTTGCGCCGCTCGAAGAGCTCATTCCGGGTATCGCCGACGCCAATTCACAGATCGTCAGCGTCATGATGGATATGCATGGATCCCTGCGGGGCCACACGCTCCTTGCGCTGCCTCTCATCACGGGAAGGCGCCTTGCGGATCTCATGCTTCGGCGGGAACGGCGTCCCGGCGGCGTGCTCGACATGCTCGAGGAATCTGCCCTGAAGGAAGCCGGCAACATTCTGGGCGGCGCGTATATGACCGCCCTAAGCGAATTTCTCTCGATGACGTTGCTCCCGTCCCCTCCGAGACTGACGGTGGGGACCACGAGTGAGGTGATGGAAGAGCACCGCAAGCAGGCTTCGAATGCAGCCGCAGCCTGTTGCGTCGAAACCGAGTTTTCATTCGAGGAAATTGGCGAGCGCTTTTGCGGTTTCTTCCTTCTTCTGCCGGATGCTGAGTCATTCGACGCGATCTTCCGTGCAGTCAACGTTGCCTAGATGAGCCTCGTCGCAGAACGGCCGCTGACGACGGCGCGCGACGAGGAAATCCTCGCTACGTTCGCGCGCCGGATCGACCCGGCAGATCCCGGTGCCCAGAACAACCTTGGCGTTCTTTATCATCGCCGTGGCATGTTCGACGAAGCAATTGCATCGTTTTCCCGAGCACTTGCGCTCGACGAGCGCATGCGCGTCGCGCGCCGGAACCTCGAGATCGCATATGGCGAATCGGGATTGCTTCAGCGGCGCGTCGCGGAGCTCAACCGTCGCGTTTCCGACTCGCCAGACGACATCGGGCTGCTCGTCGAAAGTGGTATCGCCGAGAAAGCAGCAGGACATCTCGATCACGCCGAGGCGAAATTCCGCCGTGCGCTTGCGCATGACTCTGAGAGCTCAGTACTCCATTTCTTCCTCGCGGAGATTTTTTATAACCGCGGTCTTGGAGAAGAGGCGCTCCGCTTTCTTCGGCGCTCTATCGACCTGAATCCCGTAAATCCGGATGCGCACTATCTGGCCGGATTCATTCTTGGCGATCTCGGCCGCGTTGAGGAAGCGAAGGAAGCGAACCGTCGTGCAGTCACTCTTAATCCGGCTTTGACCCGGGCGGAAGCAAATCTGTCCCTCGAGAGTGGAAGAACTGCTGACCGCACGCTGGGAACTCCGGCGAGCGAGAGTGCAGCTCAAAGCTCGCGCACGGGAAGTCCGCATTTGACTCTCGCGCTTGCGCTGCGTCTCAAGGGTTACCACCAGGAAGCGCTTCGCGAATGTCGCGCTGCGCTCGATGCCGGGGAGAATCCTTCCGCGGCGTTGGAGGCTATCGGCGGAATTCATCTTCTGATCGGGCAGCCACATCAGGCGCTGGAAGCATACGAGCGCTGCGTGAACCTGGGCGATACTCACGCGCGGGTATGGAATCAGCGTGGTATCGCGCTCTACATGCTTGGCCGTTCCAATGATGCGGAAGAAAGTTTCCGTCGCTGCCTTGGCGAAAATCCGAAGTACGGACCCGCCAACAACAATCTTGGTGCGCTTCTGTGGGATGCGGGCGAAGCGAAAGAAGCGACGAACCGATTTCGGCGTGCCGTTCGCGATGACCAGGGCTTGATGAGCGCCCGCCTGAATCTGGCGCTCGCCTTGTTCGGGCAAGGACACTTGCAGCTTTCGCTCGACGCATACCGAAGCGTCTTGAAAGAACATCCAGAGAGTCCGGCCGCATGGAATGGAATAGGGCAGGTGTGCCTCGCGTTCGGCCAGTTCGCCGAGGCGCGCGACGCATGTGTTCGTGCGATTCAGACAGATCCTCGCCTGGCCGCTGCCCACCGAAACCTTGGACTCGCTTTCACAGGGCTTGGCGACGCCGAAGCTTCTGCAGAATGTGCAGAACAGTCTGCTTTACTGGATCCTCAGTCGCGACCGCAAACCATGACGCTCGAGATGGATTCAGCGGAGAGCTCGGCGCTTGCTGCGGACGCCGGCATCACTCAGTCAGCGGTTCCAGATTACACGCTTGCGAGTGATTATCTGTCGAAAGGGCTCAATGACAGGGCGCTTGCCGAGATCCGCCGGGCAATGGCTCGCGGCGCCGATGAAAAAGAAGGAATGGTTCTGCTCGGAAAATGTTTCGCGGCCCGAGGAGAGTATGAGGTCGCCGAAAAGGAATTCGTCGCCGTGCTCGGAGCTATGCCTGGTGACGATGTTGCAGCCCTCGAGCTGGCGGGAGTCTATCGCGCCATGGGCCGCCCCGCGGATGCGTTGCGCCGTGTAGTCGGTTTGCTGCGTGCAAATGTGTATCACTTCGCCGCGCTCGTCGTCCTCGGAGAATCACTCCTGGATCTCAAGAGGTCACGCGATGCAGGAAGAGCATTCGCGCGCGTGCTCAAGTTCAACCCGAATCACGCAGTGGCTCGCAAATACAGCGGTCTGGCAGCAGTGGAGGGCAGGTAGATGGCGATTGAAGGACCACTTCAGGACATTGGCATTCACGACGTATTCCAGCTCCTGGACCTCGCGCGGAAGAGCGGGCGGCTCACCGTGCGCTCCGATGCTCGGGGCAACGAAGGCAGGGTCTACTTCCAGGCCGGCGCCGTTGTACACGCGACGATGCGGGACAATCCTCACAGGCTCACGACCCTCCTCAAGAAAGCGGGAAAGGTCAGCGAAAAAGAGCTCGATGCTGCGGGTGCGCTGCAGGATGCAGGGGACTCACGTCGCATTGGTGAGATTTTGATCGCTAGCGGTGCGATAACGCGACGGGATGTCGAGCGATACATGCGACAGGGCATTGAAAGAGTCGTTTTCGATTTGTTCTCGTGGAAGGAAGGCACTTTCAGCTTCTCCGATGGTGTCGACGAGGAAGTCAAAATCGACGCGGCTGTCAGGGTGAGCACCGAGTCGCTGTTGATGGAAGGCGCTCGCCGAATAGACGAATGGTCCCGCATGGCAGATAGAATTCCTGGTCCCTATGTGGTCCCCGCACTGGCGCAACAGCGCGATGGCGCCGAGTCGTTCATAGATCTCCGGCCCGCTGAGTGGGAAATGCTCGCACTGATCGATGGACTTCATTCGCTCCGCGATATCGCGGTAGAGCTCACGTTGAGCGAGTTCGAAGTGGCCAGGACAGTCTACGGAATGCTGAGCACCGGCCTGATCGAGATCAGCACCGCCGGGATCGAGGTAGCGGCATGATGAACGATCATGCGCTCTATGCATTCGAAGAAGTAATTGGTGACGGAGAACAGACCGCCCTTCTGCTCGATCACAAGGGCAACGTACGCGCAGGAGTTTATCTCGACAGCTCTGGGCGGGATGTGGGCGACGAGATCGCGTTCGCGCTTGCAGGAGTAAGTATGGAAGCAACGCGCGCGATGCGACATCTCGCACTTGGCGAGTGGCGAGCCATAGTGTGCGAATGCACGTACGCCAATCTTGCACTCGCGCCCGCGGATGACGGCGGCGTGGTGCTCGTCGCAGCTGCTCCATCGGTTCCAAACGGATTTGTAAGGCGTCTTCTCGATATGGCGTCACGCCGCGCCCTGGCGTGGCGGAGGGAGGTCGCATGATAGAAGAATTCGACACCATCGTCGCGAGGCTTCAGCGTCAGCAGGGCGTGATGGGCGTAATGCTCGTCGGAATGGAAGATGGAATGGTGATCGCCGGCGACGCTGGTCAAGGACGCGATTCGGATACGGCCGCAGCTTTGGCTGCATCGTTGTTTCGCCGAACAAAGGCGGCGTCAACAGACGCTGGCCTCGGCGATGCGGCGTTCGTGAGACTCGAAGCAGAGCTCGGCCATCTCTGCGCGGCAGCAAAAGGCGACATCGCAATCGTTGCGGTGACGGGAAACGGAATCAACCTTGGCAGATTGCGGCTGGATATGCTGGGCGCAACGGAGTTGTTATGATCGCAGGAGCTGTGAGCGCGCCGTGGCTGGACGCACCGTTGCGCAGATTCGTGCAGGATTCGCGCGTGCAACGCGCCATCGTTCTTCATCCGGATGGCAAGGTCCTCGGCCAGTTCGGATTTGCCAGTGCCGTTGAAGTGATGACCGCGTGCTCGCTCGCGGCCGCTATCAATGCATCGGGCAAGGAACTTGGACGCCAGCTCGGAGGACGGCCGTTTCTTGGATTGCACCAGGGCGGTCGAAAGCAGGGTGTGTTCATGGGCTCGTGCGCAGCGGGTGGCAAGGAATGCCTTCTGCTTGCGGCGTTTGATCGAGACAGCACACTCGGGCTCGTGAGACTTTATTTCGCGGAATTCAGAGACGCTGTCGGAGACACCGAAAAAAGGACCGAGGTCGATCCATCCGGGCGCGACCTCGAATCCGATTTGAACAGCAGCCTCGATGCATTGTTTGGACCGCTGAATTAGTCAGGCAGCTCTCATCATCCTGACGTATGTTTGCTCGCTCCGAATTTCACGTCGGACGCCAAAGCTGACCACAACGACGGAGCACCGCAGGGCATGAGCAGCGAAAGGCCGGGACGTCCACAAAAGGGTGAATGGAATGATGGTGAGTTCGAGTCGTTCCTGGCCGAGCTTACGCCGACGCTGGAAAACAGCGTGGGACGTCTCGGAGTCGCCGGCTCGCTCGGTAACCGCACAGCGATTGTGGATGTGGAAAAAATGATTCTTGCGTGGCCCGACGCGTCAGATCGAATCGTCGAAGAGCTGCGCTGATATGGCAATTCGTGGCAATCTGAGCGAAGCAAGTCTCCCTGATGTCCTGCAGCTGCTCGCCATGGGCAACAAAACCGGGACACTCAGCCTCAACGAGTCGGGCCTTGCCGGCACTATCTGTTTTGAGAACGGCAGAATCTGCCACGCCGCGGTGGTTGGAAGGGGCATGGGCACCGACGACGCAGTGTTCGCGATGTTCAAATGGAATCACGGGCTGTTCAGTTTCGAGCCAGGTGTGCAGCCGCCCGAAGGCGCAGACCTGGTGTCCGTCGATCCACAGGCTCTCCTGCTCGAAGGTGCGAGGCGCGTTGACGAGTGGTCGCTGATCGAGAAGCGTCTTCCCAGCTTCGAGGTCGTATTTGCGCTTGATCGTCAGCAGCTGCTGAAAAACAGCATCGCCCTGTCCGACGAACAGCAGCTTCTTCTCCCGCTCATCGATGGTTTCCGCGACGTCAATGCGCTCATGCGAGTGTCGAAGCTGGGCGAATTCGATATCGGGAAAGCGTTATTCGGGCTGCTCTCAGGCGCGTTTATTGTGCCTGTCGGCAATCGGTCAGAGGAGCCTCAGGTGATCTCCGAGAGCGTTATCGGCGAGCACCGCAACCTTGGAATCGCGTTCTACAGGGCGCGAATGTACAGCGATTCCGCGCGCGAGTTCCGCCGCATCACTGAGCTGCGTCCAAATGATGGATCGGCCGCGTTTTATCTGGGGCTCATCGCGCTCCGCGAGGGTCGCTGGAACGATGCGGTTACGTCATTTCAGCGAGCAGCGGTTTCGGCTCCGAGAGCGACTGCGGTTTTCGTCAATATGGCCTACGCGTACGAGCGGCTCGGTCAAATCGAGAAAGCGCGGATGTCATTCGATGTCGTGATTGCGCGAGGCGTTCGCCCTGAGCCGCTGGCACATCTTGGACTGGCCGCGCTCGCGTTGCACCGCGGGGATCTGGACGCGGCCGCTGCTTCGCTCTCTTCCGCGCGTGCAGCCTGGGGTGGAG
>JANYKY010000291.1 GCA_025357975.1 Gemmatimonadaceae bacterium | reverse complement strand
TCAAAGAACTCCAAGTCAAACCGTCCAAGCGCAAACGAACAAAAAAATAGCACGGACCTGTCCGCGCGCGCTGTTCGCTCGTTCATCCCAACGGCCGCGCGCAATCACGATTAAGAACCAGGGAGAAGACAATGCCCAGGCCCGCAGAAGCTGCATTGCCGAGTGATCGCGAAGTTCGCGTCACACGTACGTTCAATGCGCCCCGCGAATTGGTGTGAGATGCGCATACCAAGCCCGAACTCGTGCAGAAATGGCAGGGCGATGATGGCATAGCTACGCGCGCCTGGATGACATGTTGAAAGCTGCATCGTGAAGGCGGACGCGATAACCGGGATTTCGACATTGACTTCAGCCGGATGTGACTACTTGGAGTAGCTTATTGGGCTGAAGACAGCGATAGGGTCACTCCCGTAATCAAAACGCAGGAGCGCGGCATGTCGGAATCGCTCGAGCAATTGACGACGACGCTTGCCGAACACTACCGCATCGAACGGGAGCTCGGCGCCGGCGGCATGGCCATCGTGTATCTGGCGCATGACGTCAAACACAATCGCCAGGTTGCGCTCAAGGTCATCAGGCCTGAGCTCGCTGCTGCCATTGGAGCACAGCGGTTCCTGAGGGAAATCCAGGTAACGGCGAATCTCCAGCATCCGCACATCCTGGCGTTGTACGATTCCGGAGACGCCAACGGCACCCTGTATTACGTGATGCCGCTGGTGCAAGGTGAATCACTCCGCGATCGACTGACGCGAGAGAAGCGGCTTACAGTTGATGAAACCATTCGCATTGTCAATCAGCTTGCCGGTGCGCTCGATTTCGCGCATCGGCAGGGCGTTATACACCGGGACATCAAACCGGAGAACATCCTGCTGCACGATGGCGAAGCCCTGATTGCCGACTTCGGTATTGCGCTGGCGGCGGGACATGCCGGCGGCGGACGCATTACCGGCACAGGTTTATCGATCGGCTCGCCGCTTTACATGAGCCCCGAACAGGCTCTGGGCGAAGGTGACATCACTGCCGAGAGTGATATCTATTCGCTCGCAGCGGTGACGTACGAAATGCTCGCAGGCAAACCGCCTATCGAGGGGGCGACCGCGCAGGCCATCGCAGCAAAGCTCGTCACGGAAAAGCCAACGTCGCTTCGCGAAGTGAGTGATGCGGTAAGCGCGGGATTGGATGCTGCAGTGATGCGCGGACTTGCGAAATCGCCAACCGACCGATTTGCGACCGCTCGTGAGTTCGCGAGCGCACTGACAAAACCGTTAGAGATCCTGCCACCAAACTCAAGCAAAAGCTGGATGGTGGTTCTGGCAACTTTGACAGCCGTCGCAGCCGTCGCGCTGGTAGGGTTAAAAATGCGCTCGGGACAATCAGCCGACGTGCAATCCGCTGCCAAAGCGGGAGCGACGGGATCGGCAATCCATTCAATCGCGGTATTGCCACTTAATAATTACTCTGGTGATTCGACGCAGGAATATTTCGTCGAGGGCATGACCGACGAGCTCACTACTGATCTCGCTTCGATCAGCTCGCTTCGTGTCATCTCCCGGAATTCAGCCACGCAATTCAAAGGAACAACTCGGCCCTCTACGCCAGAGATTGCGAAGGCCCTGAACGTGGACGCAATTGTGGAAGGGTCCGTTCAGCGCGTCGGTGACAAGGTCCATATAAATGCGCAGCTAATCGATGCGCGTCTCGACAAGAATATCTGGTCAAGACAATTCAACGGAAGTTCGGGCGATGTCTTTACTCTGCAGGCTGAGCTCGCGTCTGCAATTGCGGGCGCGATCAATGTCGCGCTGACACCAGTCGAGAAATCGCGTCTTACTTCTTCGAAGAGCGTCAATCCAGAGGCGCACGATGCCTATCTCAAGGGACGCTATTTCTTTAATCGGCCGAGTGACGACAATCTGCAGCGTGCTATCGAGCAGTTCCAGATCGCGGTGAAGCTGGATTCCACATTCGCGCCCGCATATTCGGGATTGTCTGACGCGTATCTGTGGGCAGGATACAACGAAGGAAGAATGACCGCGACCGCGGCGCGTCCCAGAGCGCGCGATGCGGCGATCAGGGCTGTGCAGCTCGATAGCAGCTCCGCCGAAGCGCATACATCGCTCGCAACCTACAAGATGTTCTATGAATACGATTGGGCTGGTTGCGAGCGCGAGTTCCGGAAGGCGATTGCGCTGAACTCGAACTACGCGTTTGCACACGATCAGTTCGGTATGGCGCTCGCCTTTACCGGCCGATTCGACGAATCGATTGCGGAAGGAAAACGCGCGGCCGAGCTTGATCCTCTGTCACCGCAGATTCTGATCGATGCAACCATGCCGTACATGTTCAGAAGGAATTCCGACGCCGCGGGCAATCTGGCAAAGCGGGCCGGAGAGCTCGATCCTACTTATTTCTTTCCTGTGATGGTGGAGGGTTGGGCCAAGCTGGAGGCAAGAAATTTCAATGCGGCAATACCGCTTCTTGCGAAATCAGCGACAATGGATGCCCCGCCTTTTGTTACCGCATACCTCGCCTACGCGCGCGGTGCCTCGGGTGATCGCGCGGGCGGGTTAGCCGAATTGACGATGCTGAAGAAGATCTCGGGTACAGCGCCTGTGCTTCCGTTCAATGTTGCTATGGTGTATCTCGGCCTGGGCGACAAGGCGCGCGCGATCGACAATCTGGAGAAGGCGCTTGCGGCTGATTCGCAAATGCTCGCATGGCTTGGATACGACTCGCTTTTCGATTCGCTGCGCGCGGAGCCGAGATTTACGGCGCTGCTGAACCGATTGAATTTCGTAAGGCACTAAGTCTCATGGCATTTCGATGGCGATAAAAATCAGGATCAGCCGATCGATAATCGCAGCGACCGCGCGCCGCACGGCGTAGGGG
>JANYKY010000243.1 GCA_025357975.1 Gemmatimonadaceae bacterium | reverse complement strand
CCATCTCTCTCGCGGCTGCGGGTGGAGGGTGCGGGCCTTGACGCTCAACACCTTGTGGCGGTCAGGACGCTGCTGCGAAGCTCGCGACTCACGGCGGAAGGATTTCGTGATGATCGCCTCTCTCCGATCATACTGGCAATGTTTCGCGCCGAGATCGACTCACTCGTTATTGCGCGCAACGAAGAAAAAGCGATCGACGTCGCGCTCGACGAAGACGGGAATGTCAAGGATGAAGCGTCACCGGCATTGAGGAGAATCCGCCGCGAGCTGAGAGGTTCGCAGGGCGAGTTGGTGAAGCTTCTGGAACGAATTGCGTCAAAGCTCGAGTCGCATCATCAGCTTACCGACATGTCGGTAACGGTGAGGAACGGCCGCTATGTCATTCCGATTCGTCGCGAGGGGCGCGCTGCTGTTGGCGGAATTGTGCATGACACTTCGAGCACCGGCGGCACCCTCTTCGTCGAGCCGCCTGCTGCGGTCGAGGCAGGCAACAGAATACGCGAGCTTCAGTCGGAAGAGATTCGCGAGATTGATCGAATTCTTGCCGAGCTTACCGATGTTGTCCGGCCTATTCGCGAGGAGATGGCGGCAGCGCTCGAATCCCTCGTAACGCTCGACGCCTTGTATGCCCGCGCGCGATTTGGCGAGAAACTGGGCTGTGGCACTATCGAATTCAACGACGCTCGCAAGGGCTTTGCGATCATCAATGGGCGACATCCGTTGCTCGTCGAACAAGGCATCCGCGTTGTGCCGTTCGACCTCATGCTCGAGCCGGATGAGCGAACGCTGCTAATCTCAGGACCGAACACAGGTGGCAAGACGGTTCTGCTGAAATCACTTGGCCTCTTCACAGCGATGGCACAGTCAGGTGTTCCGATTCCGGTCGCAAGCGAATCACGTGTCGCGATCTTTGACGATATCTATGCGGACGTCGGTGACGAGCAGTCCATCAGCTCGAGCCTTTCGACTTTCAGCGCGCATCTAAGAAATCTTTCAGAGGTTTTGCGCTCAGCCACCGATCAATCCCTGATTCTCATCGACGAGCTCGGCTCTGGAACCGATCCCGTGGAAGGCGCGGCACTCGGCGGGGCGATTCTCGAGTCGCTCACGCGGCGCGGAAGTCTTTCTGTCGCTACGACTCACCTCGGGGCACTCAAGGAGCTCGCGGCGGAGGTTCGGGGAGTTGTCAACGCGTCGCTTCAATTCGACCCAGTCGCGCTTGCACCAACGTACCGGCTCATCAAGGGAATACCTGGCCGATCATACGGCTTGAGCATCGCCCGCCGGCTCGCCTTGCCCGAAGATGTGCTGCAAAACGCCGAAGCGCGGCTGCCGACCGGAGAGCGTGACATCAACGCGCTGCTCGCGGAGCTCGAAGCAAGGCAGCAGCGACTTACAGACAGCGAGCGAGAAGCCTCCGAGATTACCGAGGACCTTCGCACGCGCGCGCTTCGAGTCGCCGAGCGAGAGACTGCAGTTCGGGATAAGGAAAGAACCGCCGAGCGCGATGCGCGGCGCGAGGCTCGTCGTCTTCTGCTCGATGCCCGCGCCGAAGTGGATCGCACAATACGCGACCTGAAACAGTCCGCCGCAGTTGCCGTCGATCAATCGGCTCGCGATGCGCGGCGGCGAATGGAGCAGCTCGCTTCGAACGCCGGTCAAGCACTCGCGGCGCTCGACCAACGGTTGCCGGTGGAGGCACCGCTCCCGTCTTCGATCGAAGGTGAGATCGAGGAAGGGGATTACGTTTCCGTTCCCGCCCTCGAAGGACGTACGGCCCGGGTCATCGAGCTCCGACCCTCTGATGCGATTGTGGCAGCGGGCTCTGTCAAACTTGCCGTGCCTCGCAACACGCTCGCACGTGTGCGTGCTCCCGCTGCTGGAACCGGACGCGTGCAGATCAACATTCGGGGTGACGTGCCCGAGGTCGAGGCAAAAAACGAGATCGACATTCGCGGTTTTCGCGCGATGGAAATAGAGGATCTGCTCATGCACGCAGTGGATTCTGCCGTGCGCGCGGATCTCAAGTCGTTGCGCATTATCCACGGCAAGGGCACGGGCGTGTTGCGCGAGCGTGTCACCGAGATGCTACGCAAAGAGAGCCGGGTTTCGAGCTTTCGTCTCGGTGCGTGGAATGAGGGCGGTGCCGGTGTGACAATCGCCGAGCTCGCATGATTGCAGACGAAGTCATCGAGCAGGTTCGGGAAGCTGCGGACATTGTCGCTATCATCGGTGAATATGTGCCGTTGAAGAAAACTGGCAGTGACTTTCGGGGTCCTTGCCCATTTCACCAGGGAACGCGCCGGAATTTTTCTGTAGTTCCCGCCAAACGCCTCTACCATTGTTTTGTGTGCGGCGAGAGCGGCGACGTGTTCAAGTTTTTGACAAAACGCCTCGGAATTGAATGGCCTGAAGCGGTGCGCATGGTTGGCGAGAAAGCGGGCGTGGAGGTGCC
>JANYKY010000236.1 GCA_025357975.1 Gemmatimonadaceae bacterium | reverse complement strand
GAAATTCCGCGCGAGCTCTTCGTAGGTGATGTTGCCGAGTGCAGGGTCGGAGCTCGAAGGGAGCATGCCCGTTGGGCCCATGGATGCGGCGACGAAGCGCGGCTTCTCCGGAGTGCTGTATTTATCGGCAGCCGCGCGGGCGACCCGGGCAGCTCCGACATTGATATCGCGAACCTTGTCGCCGAGTCCCCATTCTTCGAGACGACGGGGCGTGCTCTGAAAGGTGCAGGTTTCGACGACGTCACATCCGACTGCGAGGAAGGATTCGTGGATCGCCTGAATGACATCGGGGCGGGTGAGGACGAGGTTGTCATTGCAGCCCTCGAGGCTCTTACCGCCGAAATCTTCGGGGGTGAGGTTGAAGCCTTGGATGCTCGTGCCCATCGCACCGTCGTAGATGAGTACACGGTTTTCGAGGGCTTTGAGGTATGGTGAGTCGGTTGGTCGTGCGGTCATGCCAGGTACCTATACGAAAAAAGCCCACGCGTGGGCGCTGGGCAGGAGCGCTTTAGCGATTGTTTAACGTGGCCGCAATTTGCTTTAAATCGCCACGGGCAAGGAGTTGTTATTGAACCTAGTCGCCGCGAAGGGCACGAGCAAGTCTGTCCGACCCGGTCGCCAGCCTTTGGAGAGGGACAGCGGTACGCACGGCCGATCATACCGCCATCTACCCGTGTGCTGCGGCGCACCAAAAAGTCAAGCTCTTCGCTTGCGAACGTAGCGCGCGTCTGGCAGACCGTCGAAGTCTTCGTCCTGAGTCCAGACGATTGCATCGAATTGCCGTGCAGTTGCATAGACGATGCTGTCGGCGAGGGGCAATTTATGCTGCGCGCCCAGAAGTGCCGCTGACAGCGCAAGCGTTTCATCGAGGAAAACGAGTTGGCCCTGTTGCATGATCGCTATCGCCTGTAATGCATCGCCTTCGCCGCGTTGCCTCGCGACGATCTTGAAAACCTCGGTAAGACAAATCGTCGGAACAATCAGCGCCTTTGTGTCTTCGATTGCATGTGCGAATGTCGTTGCGCCTGGCTCATCCGCGAACCAGGCAAGCCAGGCGGATGAGTCCACAACGTTTAGTTTCGCACTCGCCATTGGCTAAGTCCGGTCGCGCTCTCGTTCGACCTGAGTGTCGAGGCCTTTGAGAAATCCTCGCATTCTGCGCGCGGACCGAACGGGAATTAGCTCGATACGATTTTCAAACGCGATGGCCTGCACCTTCTGGCCGGCTACGATTTGAAGCTTTTCGCGGACCGCCCGCGGTATCACTACCTGGAATTTCGGGCTTACGGTTACCGTAGTCATCGATCGATCTCCATGTTGTCATACTAATGTAGGATCGACAAGCAATTAGTACAACGGGTGGAGTTACCTGCGGGAGGCGTAACGGCTTTTAAGCAACCCCCGGCCAGAAACCAGCACTTCGTAAACGCCGCTCTCAATATCCGTTAAACACCGATGAATTGGCCGCAACAGCTGATGTGCCAGATCACGCCAGACAATTTGGCTGACGAGCCGAGTGTCCCAGAGCTCTTCACGACGAGTATTGAAGCGTATGCGGTGTCGAAACTCTTAACATTGTACCATTCGTCTCACCGGACGAAAATAGGGTCGGCATACCGCATTCTGTTGAATCGTAACTCAAAACCCCACCGACAGGTGCCGGTGAGGCTTTGTTTTCGGGCTGCAGTCGTTCGGTGGCGAGCGTGCGGATCTGACTGATCTTGATCCACGACTGCTTGGGCAAGCCTGTCGCGCGACTTTCAAGCGTGAGGGGGAATCCGGCGCGCGGCTCCTGGCTCGTAAGCGCCATGGCGATCACTGTCCCCGAGCGCGAATTGAAAACGTCCTGGCTCAAAATGAGGACAGGCCGTTGGCCGGTTTGCTCATTTCCGCGAGCAGGATCCAGTTGTGCCCACCGGATTTCACCTCTCAGTATGCGGGCCATGTGTGCAGCTCGGAGTCCAGTCCCGCTTCGGCGAGCGACTTCTCTTCCTGCGCGTCGAGCATGGCAGACTCGCGCGCAAGCCGCGTTCGTCTCAATCGCTCGAGCTTCTCGCCGAGTGCGGCTTCGATCGCCTGACTTCGATTGGGAACCGGTCTTGGGCGATCAGTGCATCAAGCTCGTCGAGGATACGCGAATCGATGGTAACGGCTACTTTGGATTTCGGCATAGTCATGGGTATGATATAACATCATACGACCACGGTTGAGGCAGCTCAACCGCGAATCCCTGATTGAAGAGCCCGCTGTATTTGTGACCCAGCGCTTCTCAGCAACTACCCCCGGCCAGAAACCAGCACTTCGTAAATGCCGAGTTTCTGAAGAATGAAAGAAGAATCGCTCCGGCCTTCGCTCGTCCCGACTCTGACGGATGCGTACCGTCAGGCCCGAAATCTTCCCGCAGCCAGAGGAGGCCATCGGAGTTCGCAGTAGTCCCGTCCGCCCAGGTGTATGGCCCCCAGACAATCCACGGAGCCACAGCTCCGTAACTCAAATCTCCAGCTTTCGAGTCGACAATCCTTCCGCTCTGAACCTGATCGATCTGCGCCTGCACAAGCCACTTCACGGCGAATCCTGATTCGTACGCATATGGTTCAGGATTGAGCCGCCCCGTCGAATAACCGCCGTACACCCGAGTGCCGACAAATACCTGCTGAAGATTCGGATAACGCGTCTGCAGCGCGCGGACGATCGAGCCGAGGCGGGTTTCGAGCACGTAAGCGTCGGCGCTCGGATCGGGCAGCGATGCGACGGGATCAGCATCGGCTTCCTTGAGCCACACTATCTCGACTTGTTTTTCGGTGACACCAGACTGACTGAGCCGCTGATCGCGCGCCACGTTGAACGCGGGCGCAGCCGGGGACACCCAGTCGGAAGCATCCTCGCCGCCCTGCGCACCGTTGACAATCACAAGGCGAGACCGATCGACGCTCGGATCTGCAGCTGCCCGGCCCATGAATGTTTCAGGAAAACAATTCGTCGTGCCGTTTACTGCGCAGAATTCCTGGGACGTATTCGACATTCCGATCGATATGAACACGATCTTTCCGCTTGCGCTGGGATTTCCATTCGCGTCGAGCGGCCGAATCTTCGCGGCGCGTGCCAGACCCTCAGCGGTGTGCGTTGACGGGGCGATGTTTCCATTTGCGTATAATCCGCCGCGAAACCCGCGATAGGTGGCGCTTGCAGCATCGATAAGTGGGAGCTTGGTCGTATCCGAGAGCGTTGGCGGAGGTGCTGTCGAGCTGGACCCTCC
>JANYKY010000215.1 GCA_025357975.1 Gemmatimonadaceae bacterium | reverse complement strand
GAGAATTCGCGACGAGGACGCGAGCGGATCGACGGCGGGATAGATGCCGAGCTCCGTGATCGCGCGCGAAAGCACAACGGTTGCATCGAGGTGAGCGAACGCCGTCGCAGGTGCAGGATCGGTTATGTCGTCAGCAGGAACGTAAATCGCCTGCACCGACGTGATCGATCCTGTCTTGGTCGAAGTGATTCGCTCCTGCAGATCACCCATCTCCGTTGCCAGTGTCGGCTGATAACCCACCGCACTCGGCATACGTCCAAGCAGCGCCGACACTTCTGAACCGGCCTGCGTGAAGCGGAAGATGTTGTCGATGAACACGAGCACATCCTGGTTCTCGACGTCGCGGAAATATTCGGCGACAGTCAACCCCGAAAGACCGACGCGAAGACGCGCTCCCGGCGGCTCATTCATCTGACCGTAGATCAGCGCAACGTTGTCGAGAATTCCCGCTTCCTTGAACTCGAGGTAGAGGTCATTCCCTTCACGCGTGCGCTCGCCTACTCCACAGAACACCGACTTTCCACCGTGTCCCTTGGCGACGTTGTTGATCAGCTCCTGAATGACGACGGTCTTTCCGACACCGGCGCCTCCGAAGAGTCCGATCTTTCCACCTTTCACGAATGGCGCGATCAGATCGACAACCTTGATGCCCGTCTCGAACACTTCGGTCTTCGGCTCGAGGTTCGCGAAATCAGGTGCCTTGCGATGAATCGCCCAGCGCTCGACCTCGGGACCAATCGGTGCACCGTTATCTACAGGCTCGCCAAGCACGTTGAGGATGCGGCCCAGTGCAGCGGCACCAACAGGAACCTTGATCGGTGCGCCGGTATCGACGGCTTCCATTCCTCGAACGACACCATCGGTCGCAGACATCGCGACTGCGCGCACCTGATTGCGTCCGATGTGCTGCTGCACTTCCGACGTCACGCGAATGTCTGCGCCACCGCCGTCGGATTTCGCATTGATCGTGATCGCGTTGTACAGCTCGGGAAGATGATCGGCTTCGAACTCGACATCGAGCACGGGGCCGATGACCTGCACGACCTTACCGATGTGAGTTGTGTCGGCTTTGACTGCGGTTGCCATTTTAACCCTCGAGTGCCGCAGAGCCGCCGACGATTTCGGCGATCTCCTGCGTGATCTGCGCCTGACGGGCGCGGTTATACGTACGGCGAAGCACGTTGAGAATGTCGCCGGCGTTATCGGTTGCGTTTTTCATCGCAGTGCGTTGCGCCGTCTGGAAAGCCGCTTCGTTCTCCACGAGGCCGCGATAGACAGCGTTGCGCACGTACAGCGGAAGCAGCTCCGTGAGGATTGCTTCAGCGCTTGGGAAAAGCAGATAGTCCGGCCGAGGTCCTTTCGCTTCGGGCGGGGTCACCGGAAGTATTTGAACGGACGTTGGCGGAGTGGAGAGCGCCGAGTTGTATTTCGAATGGACGACATACACGGCGTCGATCGCACCTGACGCGAACTGGTCGATCAGCGCATCCACCATCTCAGCCGCATTTTGCGCAGTCGGCTTATCGGTGATGTCGACGCGGCTCGATGCAATTGGCCGTCCGACATACTTGAAGTATCCGAGCCCTTTCTTGCCGACGATGTGCAGCTGCGTTTCAACTTTTTCACCATCCAGGCGACGCAGAAGGATGCGTGCTTCCTTGATCAGGTTGGAGTTGAATCCGCCCGCGAGACCGCGATTCGACGTGAGAAGAATCACAGCCGCGCGATTGACCTTGGCCGGTTGCCGAAGCAGCGAAAACCGCTCCGCGAGATCCGGCGAATAGAGACTCGCGATTACTTCCGTGAGACTCGTAGCGTACGGCCGCGCAGCCTGCACACGGTCCTGCGCTCGTTTCATTTTCGAAGTGGCGACCATCTCCAGCGTACGCGTGATCTTGCGCGTGTTCTCGACGGATTTGATGCGCCCCTTTAACTCACGACCCTTGGCCATTGCTTACGCGGCCTTGCCTGTACCGCGTGAGTTGTTGAACTGCTCGATCGCGCGCTTGAGATCTGCCTCGGTTTCCTTTGACATCGACTTATCAGTCTTGATCGACGAGGGGATCTGCGGAAACTGCGCGTTGACAAAGTCGAGGAAACCCGATTCCCAGCCCTTGATGTCGGCGACAGGAAGCGTGTCCAGGAAACCGTTCGTCACTGCGTAGATGATCATGACCTGTTTCTCGACGGACATCGGCTGATACTGCGGCTGCTTCAGGATTTCGACGGTGCGTGCACCGCGATCGAGCTGACGCTTGGTCGCAGGGTCGAGATCAGATGCGAACGATGCAAAAGCTTCGAGCTCGCGGTATTGCGCGAGATCGAGGCGGAGGCGGCCGGCGACGGTCTTCATCGCCTTGATCTGCGCAGCTCCACCGACGCGTGACACAGAGATACCGACGTTCACAGCGGGGCGAACTCCGGAGTAGAAGAGGTCGGCCTCGAGGAAAATCTGTCCGTCGGTGATCGAGATCACGTTGGTGGGGATGTAAGCGGATACGTCACCAGCCTGCGTCTCGATAATCGGAAGCGCGGTGAGCGACCCGCCTGGCTTCAGAATGTTGTCATCAATCACGCCTTCGTCTTCACGCAGCTTCGCAGCACGCTCGAGCAGGCGCGAGTGGAGATAGAAAACGTCGCCTGGGAATGCTTCACGACCTGGAGGACGACGAAGAACGAGCGAGAGCTGGCGATAGGCCGCGGCCTGTTTCGTTAAATCGTCATACACGCACAGCGTCGGCTTCCCTTCGTTGTACATGAAATACTCGGCCATCGCGCAACCGGAGTACGGCGCGATGTATTGCATCGGCGCCGGGTCGGCAGCGCCGGCAACGACGACGATCGTGAATTCCATTGCCCCGGCCTGGCGAAGTCTCTCGACGACGGCTGCAACAGTTGAATTCTTCTGGCCGATGGCGACGTAAACGCAGATGACGCCGGTGCCCTTTTGATTGATGATCGTATCGACCGCGATTGCTGTCTTACCGGTCCCGCGATCACCAATGATCAGCTCGCGCTGTCCGCGGCCGATCGGGATCATGGAGTCGATCGCCTTGATGCCCGTCTGCAGGGGCTCTTTCACGGGCTGACGGACGATGATTCCGGGGGCCATCGATTCGACCTTGCGGGTATGCGTCGCGTTAATCGCGCCGGCATCATCGATTGGCCTTCCGAGTGGATCCACGACGCGGCCGATCATTTCGGGGCCAACCGGTACTTCGAGCACGCGCTGGGTGCGCCGGACTTCATCGCCTTCTTTGAGGACGAGATAGTCACCGAGGATGACGGCGCCGATGTTGTCTTCTTCGAGGTTCAAGGCGAGGGCGGTGATTTTCTCGCCGGTTTCGGATGCCGTGACCTCGAGCATCTCTCCGGACATTGCCTTGGAAAGGCCGTAAATGCGGGCAATACCGTCTTTTACTTCGAGGACGGTACCGACTTCTTCAACGTCCAGATCGCGAAGGTCGGCTGCTTCGATTTCGCGGAGCAGGATATCCTTGATTTCGCCAGGGCGGAGAGAGGTTGCGGTGGCCATAGGATAGAGGGCTGGTGAGCGTGTATTTGGTGGGTCGCGGCGGGCTTACAAGTAAGCCTGAACCCGGGCTGTTTGGAGCTTGTGAAAAATATCACAAGCCCTTCTGTGCTGCAAGCCGGATCCTACCAGCCCTCCTCTGAACTACCACTGGACGCAGAGAACGCAGGGACCGCAGAGAACTGCTGAAGACTGGAATGACGGTTAGCTGACTCTGACAAGCGACATTGGCCGGATGAATCAATCCGACAAGGATCCGTTGACGCGCGAGATAATCGGCGCAGCTATTGAAGTCCATCGAGAGCTTGGCGTCGGGATACTCGAATCGGCCTATCAGGAATGCCTTTGTTTCGAGCTCGCGAGCCGCGGCCTTTCAGTGCAGCGTCAGGTCATCCTGCCGGTTCTCTATAAGTCGGTCAAACTAGATATCGGCTACCGGCCGGACCTCATCGTTGAGAACCTGGTGATTGTAGAGTTGAAGTGCGTAGAGAAATTGATCAGCATTCACGACGCCCAGCTTCTCACCTACCTTAGAC
>JANYKY010000207.1 GCA_025357975.1 Gemmatimonadaceae bacterium | reverse complement strand
ATGCCGTCGAGCGCGGCGACCAGTATCCAGAGCTCGCCGATTATTCCCGGCGTTCAGGAAAAGGTGCGACGGCTGCAGTACCTCTTGTCGTCAATGATCGCGTGATCGGTGGAATTGGATTTCAATTCGATGAAAATGTGCAACTCGAGCCAGACGATCTCGAGTTCATGACGGCGCTTGCCCAGCAGTTCGCGCAGGCGGCAGATCGCGCCCGACTGTACGAGGCCGAGAAGACGGCACGCATCGAAGCCGAGGAAGCGAACCGCGCGAAAACCGAATTCCTGACGATGATGTCGCACGAGCTCCGCACTCCGCTGAACGCGATTGGCGGTTATGCCGATCTCATTCAAGCTGGCATTCGCGGCCCCGTCACCGACGAGCAGACGACAGATCTCGAGAGAATAAAGCGCAGCCAGCGGCATCTTCTCTCACTCATCAACGATGTTCTGAACTTCGCCAAGCTCCAGGCAGGATCGGTTGCAATAGTGGAAGACAAGATCGATCTGAACGCTCTGGTGGGGGAGATCGAAGCGCTCGTGACGCCGCAGCTTCTCGATAAACATCTCGACTATCGCTACCTGCCCGGCAGCGGCGACTGCATCGCGATCGGCGACGCCGAAAAAATCGAACAGATACTGCTCAACCTTTTGTCGAACGCGATCAAGTTCACGGAGCGGGGCGACATGATCGAGATTTCGGTGAAGTGCGAGGACAATTGCGTCGTCATCCGCGCGCAGGACACGGGATGTGGCATTGCGCCGGACAAGCTCGAGGCCGTATTCGAACCGTTCGTTCAGCTAAACCGTACGAAAACGACTGGCAACACTGGCACCGGTCTTGGTCTTTCCATCAGCCGCGATCTCGCGCGTCTCATGAACGGCGATCTCACCGTCAAGAGCGCTCTCGGTGTTGGATCCACGTTCTCACTTCGGCTTCCCCGACAGGAATCATGATTTTTTCGCGACCATTGCTTGGAGCAGCATTCCTCTCAGTCGCTGCGATCGCGCCACCTGCGATTGCCCAGCAGAGTTCGACTCAACTCGACGGATTCGCCGCACTCGCAAACGAATTTGTCTTCAAGAGCCTCGCATTTTCACCGTCAGCAGCAACGCAGACAGGGCTTCATCGATACACTGATCCACGATCGAAGCAAGTCCTCGCGCTGGACGAAATGCTCGACGATTACTCGCCGGCGGGGATGGCCGCGCAACGCGCCTATTGTGTGGACTTCCGGCGACGACTGGGAATGCTGAAGGTTGGCCGTCTCGATCCGCAGACTCGCGCTGATTATGACATTCTGCAGAATGCTGTTGGATCCGCGTTCTTCTCGATGGACGGCGAACAGTTCTACAAGTGGAAACCGCAGACATATTCGGAGAACCTCGGCTCCGCACTTTTCGCGAATATTTCGCTCGAATACGCCGACAAGAATACGCGCGCGAAAGATTTGTCTGCGCGTCTCGAGAAGATTCCGGTCTTCGTCGATCAGGCGATTGGAAATCTCACGGCATCGAACGACATCTTTCGCCGCGTTGGAATCGAGTCGATTGATGGAGTGAGAGATCTTCTCAAGACAACTGGCGCTGATTTCGTGAAGGCCACTCCGTCGGAGGCACGTTACTCTGCGGCCGAGCCTGCTGCGCTTGCCTCACTCGATAAGTTTACGGCGTTCGTGCGCGATGACCTTCCCAGGAAACCACAGCGTGACTGGAGGATGGGCTCCGCGAATTTCGCGCAGAAGTTCAAGTACTATCTGCAAGTGAGCGGCACGCCGCAGGATCTCCTTCACTCAGCCGAGGACAGCCTTCGTGTCACGAGGGCGACGATGCTGAAGCTCGCGTTGCCGCTGCATGCGCAGTGGTTTCCCGGACACCACCACGCGACGGGCGATCACGATGCGTATCTCAACGCGGTCGTGGGCGAGGTGATGCAGCGAATCGGCACGGAGCATTCGAATCGCGATTCGCTGGTCCAGCAAGGCATGAAGGATGTGGCCGAGCTGGAGAAAATGGTGGTGGATAAGCGGATCCTGTCGCTGGCGGATTTTTCGAACCTTCGAGTGATCCCTACTCCGCCGTTCATGCGTGGTATTTATGGAGTCGCGGGCGCAGTGTTCGCGCCAGCGCTCGAGCCGAACTTGGCGACGTTCTACTGGGTGACACCGATTCCATCGGAGTGGACTGCGGAGCGCGCAGAGTCGAAGATGCGCGAGTACAACAAGTATCAGATGCTCAGGTTGACCGTTCACGAAGCGATGCCGGGTCACGCTGTGCAGGGCGCGTACGCGAATCGTGTGACACCGGAATGGCGTCGCCTTCTTCGGTCGATCTACAGCAACACGCCATACGTGGAAGGCTGGGCGGTTTATTCGGAGCGTGTAATGGAGGACGCTGGGGCCAATGGCGGAGATCCCGTCAAGATGCGGCTCAACGGCCTGAAGTGGATGGCGCGCATTTACATGAATGCAATCATCGACGTCCGGCTGCACACCATGAACATGAATGGAGACTCCGCTGTTGCCCTGATGATGCAGGATGCGTTTCAGGAGAGGCCAGAAGCAGAGGCTAAGCTACAGCGAGCGCAGCTCGATTACGTCCAGTTGATGACGTATATGGCGGGCGTGCACGAGTGGAATGCGTTACGCCGCGATGTACAGGCTCGAGAGGGAAACCGGTTCAACATGTGCCGGTATCATGATACGGTCTTGTCGTATGGGCCGGTTTCTGTGCCGACAGTTCGCAGACTTTATATGGCGGGCGTAAGGCCGACAGTGAATCCTGTGCCGTCGAGATGCTGACCTTACTACAAGCCGCAGGCCACGAGTCACAAGCCGCAAGCCACAAGCCACAAGCCACAAGCAAAGTCAACTGACTGGTCCGCGGATTGGGGCGGATCCGGAACGGATTTACGCGGATAACAAACGGCTCAGTCGAACTACAGTGCAATCCGTTTCGCAGCAAGAACAAACCCGATAAACGGTTTGCGGCGTAACCAACCGCGGACAAAAGACCATCCGCAAAAATCCGTTCCGGATCCGTCCACTCGGTGGACCAATCAGTTGACTTTGTTTTTGCTGTTTAAGCGTTGGCTTGTGGCTTGTGCTTGTGGATTATGGCTTGTGACATGACTGGTGGCTCCTGATTCCTCGCCGATCGGGAAGTCCCGCTTCCAGAGAACTTCGAAGTGCGTAAGGCACAACCGGTATGCTCAGCTCCGTATGCCGGCTCCATCCAAGCGATTGAGCGCTGATTTTGATGCGTGCCGATGATGCCTCAGCCGGATCTCCGAACGGGGTGCGCTCCCAGATGTAGCTGTCGGGAATGATGCGTGAGACGAGTCTTACGCTTGCCATCGATGTGTGTGTCGTCAGCGCCACGAATGCCGTGCCTCCTTCGCGTGCTGCGCGGGAAAGACGTACCATCTCCGTCCCGGCGGGTTCCGAACCGGTGAGGACGATGATCCCGAATCCTCCGCATCGAAGGAGCTCTTCGGCGGCGCGGAGGGAATTCCGGCGATTGGCCGGCCGTACCAGAATCGCGCCTTCCTGCCAGAATTGCCCGGTGATTGTTCCGAGCCCGTCGATCCACGCCGCGCGCTCCCCGTTTCGTGCGGCCGAATGGCATGCGGCACGCAGAATTGCCGTTGCGCCTCCCTGTGGCATCCAGACAGAGAGCCTTCCACGAGGCAATCCTCCTCCCGGCAAAATGGCATCGAGCGCCTCAATCCCGGTTGCGACCGGATCCGCAGTTCGGTGCGTGACCGGTGTTGCATCCGGAAATCTTTGCTCGAGGAGCGATCGGAGGACTGCCGAGGAGGACAAGGGAAACTCTGTGAAAAGGACCGTTCCTTAGTCTATACCGAACAAATACCGAAAGCAATTCGTAGCCTTGTGCTGTTGTGTTTGGCTTTTGGCTTTTGGCCTGTGGTTTTTGCCTTATGGGTATTTTTGTCTTTCGCGGACACGTCTCACCTGTGTGACGACGAACGCGTTCGCAGCCTCCACCCGAGAATGAAATGGTTTTCCCAAAGTTCGGTGTTTTTTCTGCCTTCTCTGCGTTCTCTGCGTCTAATGCAGTTGCAGTTCTAATTGCTGCGACGCTGACAACCGCAACGCTACAGGGACAGGCAACCCAGCCGACACCACGATACGACTCCACCTTCTTTACAGGACTGAGCTGGCACAACATCGGGCCCAATCGCGGCGGCCGCTCGATCACTTCGGCCGGAAGCTCCAGCAGGCCAAACGAGTACTACTTCGGCGCAACAGGAGGCGGGCTCTGGAAGACAACCGATGGCGGCACGTCATGGAAGCCAGTCACCGACGGGCAAATCCGCAGCTCCTCAGTTGGTGCCGTCGCTGTCTCTGAATCGAATCCGGACGTCGTGTATATCGGAATGGGCGAAGTCGACCTCCGCGGCAGCATCATGCAGGGAGACGGCGTCTATCGCTCGGCCGATGGCGGAAAGAAATGGACGCACATGGGGCTCGACAACACACAGGCTATCGGCCGCATTCGTATCGACAAGACGAATTCCGATCTCGTTTATGTCGCTGCTCTCGGAAAACCGTCGGCTCCAAATCCGGACCGTGGAATTTTCAGGTCCAAGGACGGCGGCAAGACATGGCAGCGCATTCTATATAGAAACGATTCAACCGGCGCCGTCGATCTAGCAATCGATCCGAACAATCCGAAGATCATGTTCGCCGCGCTTTGGCAGGCGTACAGAATTCCGTGGAAGATGTCGAGCGGTGGCGCGGGAAGCGGACTGTTCAGGTCAAGGGACGGCGGCGACACGTGGACGGAGCTCACGCGCGCGAAAGGAATGCCGTCGGGAACCATCGGCCGAATCGGAGTGTCGGTGTCCGGCGGCGACTCGAAACGCATCTACGCGATCATCGAAGCGGACTCAGGTGGAGTGTATCGATCAGACGATGGCGGCGACTCGTGGCATCGCACGAATGACGAGAGAAAACTGCGCCAGCGCGCATTCTACTACACACGTATCATTGCCGATCCGAAGAACAGGGATCGCGTCTACGTCCTGAACACGGGCATCTACCGCTCGGACAGCGCCGGTACAAAATTCGACGTGACGCTCGACCCGCCGCATGGCGACAATCACGATCTGTGGATTGCGCCGAACGACCCCGAGCGCATGGTCGAAAGCAACGATGGCGGCGGCACTGTGTCGCTCAACGGGGGAACCACGTGGACCTCACTGCACTTCCCCACCGCACAGGTCTACCATGTTGCAGTCACCAGCGATTTTCCTTATCACGTGTGCGGAGCACAGCAGGATGCCGGAACGTTCTGTGTGCCGAGTAGCGGGTGGCGCAACCTCAGCGGGATAAATGATAGGAACGGCGACTGGGCATATGACGTCGGCGGTGGAGAGAGCGGATACATAGCTCCGAACCCGGCGAACCCAGACATCATTTACGCGGGCAGCCAGGGAGCGCTCCTGACACGATACAACCGGCGTAACGGACAGATCAGGGACGTACAGGTCTATCCGCGCTTCTTTTCTGGAGAACCCGCAAGCGCATTGCCTGAGCGATGGCAGTGGACTTTCCCGATCATCTTCTCGCCGCTCGATTCGAAAGTGATCTACACATCTTCGCAGCATCTCTGGAAGACCACGAACGAAGGCCAATCGTGGACTCGTATCAGTCCCGATCTCACGCGTCATGATTCAACCACGCTTGGTGAATCTGGTGGTCCGATCACTCACGACATGAACGGGCCGGAAGTGTACGCGACCATTTACACGATCGCCCCATCGCCGCGCGACAGCAGTACGATCTGGACAGGATCGGACGACGGTCTTGTCTTCATTACCCATAACGGTGGGAAGAGCTGGACAAACGTCACGCCGCCGGACATTCCTCCATTCGCTCGGATCAGCCTGATCGACGCATCACCGTATGCGACAGGTACCGCGTATCTCGCGGCCAAACGGTATCAGCTCGACGATCGAAGGCCCTATCTCTACAAGACCACGGACTTCGGGAAGAGCTGGACGAAAATTGTCAGCGGAATTCGCAATGACGATTATACGCACGTCATCCGCGAAGACCTGAAGCGACCCGGATTGTTGTACGCCGGCACCGAGCATGGGATCTATGTGTCGTTCGACGACGGCGCGCGTTGGCAATCGCTTTCACGGAATCTTCCCGATGTGCAGGTCCCGGATATCGCGCTCACAGGCAATGACGTCGTTATCGCGACGCATGGAAGATCGATGTACGTACTGCATGACATCACCGCGCTCCGCGAGATGTCACCATCTATGTCTCACGCACCATTGCACCTCTTCACACCCTCGACATCAACGCGCAACGTCGATCCGCCGACATTCCAGTTCTACCTCGGCAGACGCGCGGACAATGTTCGCATCGATATCCTCGACGCGACGGGCAAGCTGATCAAGACCTACACGGGAGTGCCGGCTGACAGCGCGATCAAGCCGCCCAAATCGGCGGTACCGGGCTGCACGGTTCCGTTGCGCACTGATCCGCGCACGCCGACCAAAGCCGGCGTGAATTCGTTTGAATGGGACGGCCGCTATCCAGGAGCCGTTGGATTCGATTGCATGATCATCTGGGGAGGAAACGCGACGGCGGGCCCAATGGCATTAGCTGGACATTATCAGGTGCGCGTTAGCGCGAATGGAATGACACAGACCAAGCCGTTCACTATTCGGAAAGACGCGCGATTGACTGGAGTCACTGACGAAGATCTGCGGGAGCAGTTTACCCTCGCGTCCAGAATCACTTCGCGAATCAACGACGCCAATCAATCGGTGATCAGGATCAGGTCCCTCCGTGCGCAGCTCGCGCAAAGAGCCGCGACGACCTCGCGTCCGGAAATCCGAACTGCAATAACGCCGGTGGTGACCGACCTCACGCGTATTGAGGAATCACTTTATCAAACGCGGAACCGCAGCGGACAGGATCCCCTGAATTTTCCGATCAAGCTCAATGATCGATTGACGGCGTTGAAGGAAAGTGTCGAACGCGGCGACTCCCGCCCAACCGCTGCTTCATACGTCGTGTTTCGGCAGCTCTCCGCAGATCTGGACACTCAACTCGCTGCGCTTCGTGCCATCACGGGGCAACGCATTCCGGCGATCAACAAACTCCTCGCAGCTGCCGGCCAGAGTCCCGTTGCGGATAACCATTAGAAACGAAAGATGCGAATCAACGGTCTCTGGCCTTTTGTTGCTATCACGATTGCGGCTTGCAGATCGGATACACAGAGGCCGCCGCAGGACGATACGAGAAGCTCCGCCAAAGTCATTGCGAAACTCGGCGAGTGCGGCTACGTCAGGCCGAAGTCGGCCCCGAAGCATCTCGCGTTCATGGTTGAAAGCGGCCGAATCTCCCGTGTGGAAGTTCAGGCCGGCAGTGACATCGGGACTGCCGAAGGCGCGAAGATTGGTGACGCCGAGAGTCGCATCAGGACATTGTATCCGGGCGTCGAAGTTCGGCCGTCGTTCGAGACCGATGGGAAAAAAGTCATCAACTACCGATCGGGTACGCTGCCGGCAGTTGAATACGTAGAGGGTTGTGGCTGAGGCTTTACTTCAGCTGAACCAGATTCTACCGGCGACAATTACGAGGAATATTGCGAACCCCCGCTTGAGCTGAGCGGCCGACAGGTGCTGCGCCAAACGCGCACCGACGTATACACCGAAAAACAATCCCAATGCGATCCAGAGCGCCGCCCCGATATTCAGGTGGCCCTTTCTATAGTACTCGTATGCGCCGAGCACGCCGACTGGAAGCAGGAGCGCGGCGAGAGATGTGCCGGTGGCAACCAGCGGCGCGAGTCCGGCAACAAGGATGAGTGAGGGAACGATGACGATCCCGCCGCCGATCCCGAAAATTCCGGAGAGAACGCCGGCGACCAGCCCTATTCCAACGAAAATCAGTTGCACTCCGCGCTCCTGTCAGGTGTGGCGGCGGGCGAAAAGTCCCGCAATATTCAGGTGAGACTCAGGTAGAGGTTGATAAGCATGGCAGATTCAGCACCTGTTTTCAAAGGTCTTCGCACCGCGATCTACGCCGTCGATGACCTCCGCCGGGCGAAAGCATGGTATACAAAGGCGTTCGGAGTGAAGCCGTATTTCGACGAGCCTTTCTACGTTGGTTACAGAATCGGAGGCTTTGAGCTGGGTCTCGATCCGAACGCCAAAGGACGTGGCGCCGGCGGGTCGGTCGTTTTCTGGGGAGTGGATAATGCCGACGATGCGGTGGCAAACATTGTTGCAAACGGGGCCACACTCTCGAGCCCCGTGACCGAAGTCGGCGATGGTATCAAGGTGGCAACGGTATTAGATCCGTTCGGGAACCAGATCGGTATAATCGAGAACCCTCACTTCGACGCGTCAACTGTCTCCTGAGCTGAATCCGAATGCCGGCCCGCTTTCGCCGGCGGGTAATCCCGCGATGTGGCGTTTGCTCGCCCGCTTTGTCGCGTTCATCCACATCGCGTACACGGTCTGGGTAGTACTCGGCGCGCTGGCCGTTCTGCGTTGGCCGTACCTCATCTGGGTTCACGTCGCGGCAGTCGTGTGGGCGATAGCGACAATGGGATGCGACCTCGGCTGCCCTCTTACACCGTGGGAGAAAAACGCGTGGATCCGCGGTGGGCGCGTTCCGTACGATGAGGGGTTTCTTCAGCACCATGTGCTGCGTAGGCGATTTGATCCGGCCCAATCACGACGGAATCACATACTCCTGGGTGTGTTTGTGTTTGGCCTTAACGCTGTGCTCTACTATTTCATTCTTCGTTGATAGCGCGTGCGAGAGGCGCTTGTATGTGAGATCCGCGTCTAGAGCACGTACTCGTATGCGTGACGCAACGGTCCAAGGGGACGCTGGGATAAATTTTTAGCCGCGGATTGGGCGGATTTGGAGCGGACTTGGGCGGACTGGCGCTGATAGGTCGCCTCAAGATTCAGCCGTCTGCCCCGTCGTTTTTTTGGGCGAACTACGCGAGGGAGATGGACAACCCAGAATTTGTTGCTGTTCCATTGTGCGCGTAAGGCCGCCCCAAATCGGCTCGGTATTCTTCCAGATCAGGGGCAACGCGCAAGTTGTTCATTGAGAAAAGAGCAACGCCCAACACGGATCAGGGCGAACATTAATCATTCGTTTTTTGCCCCTGATGGCCGTTCCACGTTGTTGATCCGTGTATGTCGTTTTCTGACGGCCTTTCACCGTTTCGAATATCTAGTACGAGCCGTGCAGTACAAACTGCATAGTCAGCGATTCTCACCCTCGCGGAGACCAATTCATGCGCGAGTACAAAAGCCAGGACATACGCAACATCGCCGTCGTTGGACACGGAGCGAGTGGCAAGACCACACTGGTCGACGCCCTCGCTTTTGTTTCGGGTGCATCCCGACGGCACGGCTCGGTCAAAGACGGAAATGCCCTTACCGACTTCGACCCCGAAGAAACCGCCCGCGGATTTTCCATCGGCCTCGCCTGCGGCCACGCCGAATGGATGGACACGAAGATCAACCTCCTCGACACGCCGGGTTACTCCGATTTCCAGGGCGAAGCAATCGCGGGGCTTACCGCTGCCGATGGCGCGCTTGTCGTAGTCAGTGCAACCGCCGGTGTCGAAGTCGGCACGACACGGATGTTCAATGAAGCGATCGAGCGCAAGGATCCCGTCCTCTTCGTTGCCTCGATGATGGACAAGGAGCACGCATCCTTCGATGGTGTCCTCGACGGCATCAAGTCCAGCCTCAACACCGGCGTGATCCCCGTCGAGGTTCCGATTGGTGAAGGCGCTGAATTCCACGGCATCCTCAACCTGTTCGACAAGAAAGCGCACATCTTCAAGCGCGGCACGAAATCCGGCGAGTACGACGAAGTAGACATTCCCGCAGAGCATCAGGCTCTATTCGACAAGTATTACGAGCAGTTGATCGAAGGCATCGCCGCAACTGATGACATTCTCCTCGAGAAATACCTTGGCGGCGAGCAGATCGATCGGGCGGACGCGCTCAATGCGATGAAGGAAGCGATGAAACGACAGGAGCTGTTCCCTCTTTTCTGCTGCTCGTCCGATCTCACGTATGGTACCCAGGCGCTGCTCACCAAGATCGTCGAGCTGATGCCTTCTGCATTCGAGATGGAAGAGCTGCACGCGTTTGTCGGCGCCGAAGGCGATCACACCGTCGAGATTCACGCGGACGACAAGGGACCGTTTGTAGCACACGTGTTCAAGACGCACTCCGAACCGCACGTCGGCGACGTGTCATTCTTCCGAATCTTTTCCGGAACTTTGACCAACGGCATGGAAGTGTATAACGCGACCCGAGGACACACCGAGAAGATGACTCATCTCGCAATTCCTCAGGGCAAAGACCGAATCGAAGTGCAGATCCTTCACCCCGGTGATATCGGCTGCGTCGCCAAGCTCAGGAACAGTCACACCAACGACACGCTGTCTACGCGCGAGCATCCAGTGCGGCTCCCTGAAATCGCTTTCCCCGAGCCGAGGGTCGTTTACGCGGTTCATGCGGCCGCGCGCGGCGAAGAGGAAAAACTTCAACAGGGCTTGCACCGGCTGCACGACGAAGATGCGTGTTTTCAGACGCACTACAATGCCGAAACTCATGAGACGATCGTCGCAGGCCTGGGCGAGCGGCATCTCGATGTCGCGATGGCGCGCCTGAAGCGTCACTATGGCGTTACTGGTGAGTTGAGAAAACCGCAGATCGCCTATCGCGAAACAATCCTTGCGAAGTCCGAAGGCCAGGGACGACACAGGAAGCAGAGCGGCGGCAAAGGACAATTCGGTGACTGCTGGGTTCGAATGTCGCCGACGTCGCGGGGCGCAGGCTACAACTTCGTGAATGCTGTCGTCGGCGGAGCCATCCCCAGCAAATTCATTCCGGCCGTCGACCGTGGTGTGCAGGAAGCATCTGCCCGCGGAGTTCTCGCGGGTTATCCGATGGTTGATTTTACAGTCGAGGTTTTCGACGGCTCATATCACTCTGTCGACTCGAACGAGATGTCGTTCAAGCTCGCCGGTATCCTCGCGTTCAAGACAGTCGCCCAGAAGTGCAGGCCGGTTCTGCTCGAGCCTCTCGATGAAATCGATGTGATGACCCCGGACGTCTATCTCGGCGACGTACTCGGCGACATTTCTGCGCGGCGTGGACACATACTTGGCACAGATCCAGTGCCGGGTGGCAAGTCAAAGGTCCGCGCTGTCGTTCCACAAGGTGAAATGCATCTGTACGCGACAGACTTGTTTTCGAAAACGCACGGACATGGGATGTTCGCGCAGCGATTCAAGGGTTACGAGCAAATGCCGGCTGAAGCGAGCCAACGGATCGTAGCAGAGAATCGCGGGACGAGAGAAGCCGCTGGAGAATAGCGGAGTGTCTGTTGCCACCAGTCCTGTTTTTTATTCCCCCCGGCTCAAGGTTCTAATGCGTGACGATCATCTGTTTGTCATTGGCACATTCCAGAATGACATGGAAGCGCGACTCGCCGAAGCTGTGCTAGACGCAAATGGAATCGACGCGTCTATTATCGGCGACAACGCCGCAGGAATGCTCCCGTACCTCAACGCGATGCACCCAATCCGGCTCGTCGTGAAAGAGTCGGACGTCGAAGTGGCCCTCGCCCTGCTTAGTGGGCAGTCAACCGGCTGAAGTTGTCCGCCAGTTCGTTTGCGCGTCTTGCGGCAAACTCTCCCAGGCATTTGACGCGCGGCCGTGCCCACAATGGCCCTTCAATTCCTCGCCCGCGGCGCCGGCACTCAGTGTCCCGATATACCAGCCACGCTCGCTGGGCGACGCGTAGACGCTCCACGGCGGCCGGGTCACTCCCGCCGGGCGCAACCCGTTCCTGGCGCCGCGTTTCTGTAATCAGCGCGCGATAAATTCTATTCAGCCTCCCGTCGACAGCCGCGAGAGTCGCGTGAACGCATTCCCTCTGATCCGCCGGTACGGGCGAGTTGCAAGCCGATGCCCCGCGCCTGGTAGGCGCAGCAGAAGCGACGGCATTGTCCCTCGCCGGCTGCTCAGCTGGAGCGACATCGGGCGTTGACGGCGTCGCCACCGTCACGGGTGCAGCGATTTTCGGAGCCGGTTTCGCGACCAGCGGTGGCGGCACTCTCACGGAAGGTTCCGAAACCGATGCGGCCTTCCTCGATGGAGCGACCGGCTCCGGCGTTGCTTGGGACGTCGGGGGCACCACCGTCACCATGGACGAATCAGCGGGCCCCGCATCCCGCTCCGCAGCATCGGCCGGGTGATAAGCGCCGATCGAATCAACTAGCGTGGTGTCCCGATTCGCGAGCGCCAGATCCGACGCAAGGGCCGAATCGGCGGCAATATCGTCATGCGTTTTGGAGGGCGTTCCACTGTCGCAGGAAGCTGAAAACATTGCTGCTCCCACAATGAGGACGGCGCGCAACCGGCTCGACCCAATTATCATCCCAGACTCCGGAACAGGCGTCAGACATCCCGACGCACGTAAATCCTGTTACTGAACGACGAATTCCAAACGTACTCAGAGCCTAAATGTTACTCAACGAGTTCCGTGTTGTAACTCGTGTTTGCGTCAACCTAACCGCTGCATTGGTCCTTCTTGCATGTGCCAGCGTGGCCACGCCGGCGCCGGCACCCGTTAGCGCACAGCACGGTGAGACGATCGTCTACCTGGTCCGGCACGCCGAGAAATCGACTGAGAATCCAGCGAATCCCGATCTGAGCGCCCTCGGATTTGTTCGCGCAGACTCCCTTGGCAGCCAACTCCGAGACGCGGGTATCGACGTAATCATCACGACGCACCTGAAGCGCACAATCGAGACCGCGGCACCACTCGCAAAGCGGCGTCGTATTACGCCCGAAGTTGTGCCGGTGATTGGCACCACGGCCGAGCATGTGGATAGTGTGGTTGTTGCCGTCCGCCGTCACGCTGGGAGCAGGATACTCATCGTCGGCCACAGTAATACCATCGGCCGAATCGCCGAGGCACTCGGTGCACCGCACATCGGCGACTTATGTGATAACGAGTACGCGAACCTGATCATACTGTCCATTCACCGCTCATCGCCGGTCGGCTACCTGATCGACTCTTATGGCCCGCCAGATCCGCCTGGCGACGGATCGTGTACTCCGTTAGCCTCGAGAAAAGCAGCGCACTGAGGTCAGGTCACTCATCCGGCACCTGAAAGACGAAAGGGAACGAAAGACACTGTGGCGTCTTTCGTTCCCTCTGTCGCCCGATGGCCAGGCGAACTGTGTGCTAGAATCCGAGCTTCAATCCTGCACTGATCGCCACGTTGTTGGAATTATTGGAATTCGCGTTGAGAGAAGTTGCCTGATTGACGTCGAACTTCCCAATGTAGTCCTTGGCCATGATGCGCAGGCCAATGTTCTGTCCGAGCGGCAAGTCGGCGCCGATACCCGCATTGAACGCCAGGTTTGATGCGTTGGTGTTAACTCCAGCAACCTGCACGTTGTACTTCATTCCGCCGATTCCAGCCTGAACGAACGGAATGATCGAGCGCTGTCCGGAACTCATCGGCGCGCTGAACTGAAGTCCCGCGTCGTATATCCACACATCGCTCTTGCCGACGTCGATGCCGCCGAGAATCGGAATTCCCACCTGAAGGTTGGGCTGAGAGTAAGCGAGGTTGCCAACGACCGAGAGAGTCGAGCCCAATGGCAGGTTGACCTGCGCTCCGTAAACCGGCGCTGCGGCACTCGTCAGGTCGGTCCCGAGCGGGCCACTGAGGATGCTGCCGAAAACCATGTAACCACCGTACGGCGTGATGGACGGCGCTGGGATGGTTTCTGCCGGCGGGAATCTTCGCGTCGAGCGTTGCGCCTGGCTTGCGCTGGCCGAGACGGCCAGACCGAGTGCGAGTGAAGCAGCAACGATGATTCTTTTGTTCATTGAGTACTCCGTAATTGCTGAGATGATGCCACCACTACCGGCATCGCTCGAACCGTGTTACGGAGTTTCTACAAGTCGTTTCTGTGCTTCGACTTACCTCATCAGCGAGAGTTCTCCGAGAGTTTGAATGTCATCTGCCGGGGACGGAGAATTGTCTGGCGCGGGACATTTGCTGTTGGCTTCGAGCTTCACGGACTCCACGCACTGCCAGCCTCTTTACAATTTCTGAGTTAGGAGCCCACGGTTGTTTCACGTGATTCTGGAAAGGCTGATTAACCTGACCCGAGATAAGGAAGATTTCCGCTCTTCACTTCACGCGATCCCGCAGCGGTTCCAAATGCAACGCTCAGAGCAAAAACAATCGCCGTGCCAATTCCAACGATCGGAAGCAGAGCGACGGCCACCATCGCGACAAGGTACGCTCCGATTCCCGCAATTATTGGCGTCGTCGCCTTGTGAGCACCCTCCACATAGCGAAGTCGGTCACGGACAAAACGCTTTGCGACATTGTATCCAACGATCGCAGATACTGCGGCGGCGATAAAAGCAATTGTGCTGAAAATCATTGACCCCTCCTGATGGTGTCAGTACGCAGCGCCCGCTCTGAAGTTTCGCGCGGATAGCGTAATCTCCATTGAGATGAAACCTTCTATGCCGCGAATCGACATCGACGATGACATTCGGCTGTCGTCCACCCTTCCCGCGGGCGTGTATTCCAATCCGGCGTACTTCACGCTGCAGCAGGTGCGTGTCTTTGCGCGAACCTGGCAATATGCGGCCGATGCCTCACGGGTGAAGGCGGCCGGACGCATCGGATTGCAGTCGGGAGACTTTCGCCAGGCCGTCATCGAGACTCGAAGCGGCGCGAGGCGATGCGAGCGCTACTGTCAGTGAAGTGCGCTCCTTCATTAGCTATAGCGTCTTATGGATGCGACGGACTGTTTAGTGGCGTCGTCACCGGGAGAAATATTCATGTCGGGCCTTGTTTGAAGCTGCAAATCTAGCTTCTCAAGCGCCGCCGTCGCTTGCGGTCGAGACTTCCAGGCGTCAGCGCAGCACGTGAGTCGTCAGAAACTGCCATGCATCCGCATTTACGACGCTCGCGACGGCCTCGTAGTCGTGGCTCGCGTTCGGCATCTCCACATAACGAACGTCAATCCCGCTTGCAACTAGAAGGTCACGCGTACGACGACCCTGCTGCGGGGAAAAGAACGGATCCTCATCACCCAGATAGATGGCAATACCAGTCTTCCGCGTTGCTTGTTGCACGATTCCGTCGTATTCGGGCTGAATCACTGACGCATAGACCGCCGCAGCGGCAAAGTAATCGGAATTCAACAGCGCTGCATCGTAGACGAAGTATCCGCCCGCTGAATACCCGAATAAATATCTGCGCGAGTGGTCGAGGCTCCACTCCGACTGTACCGTTTCCATGAGACGCGGAAACACGACCGGCACCTGGGTTTCCGCAGCGGCGCTGAGATCGAGCGTGGGCGCGACGAGGATGATTCCCTTCGCCTCGGCGAATGCACGCCAGTTCTGAAGAAATTCCGGACCATTTCCACCGGCACCATGAACCATCAAGAGTGAAGGCAATGGCGTTTTCGAGTTGTATGTCGTCGGCACATACACGGAGAATGGATAGTCAATTCCGTTGTAGTGCATCACCCGCTCTACCACTCCGCTATCGCCAACGGGCGGATTCGGCGCGCTCGAATCGGCGAGACTCACGCATCCGAGCAGAAGGAAAACCGCGAGGGGTCGACAAAAGAAAATTGTACGTGCAGAGAGCTGGGTCATCGAATCTCCGTGAGATGTTCCCCCAACTCTCCATGCAGGATGTCCGAACCGACATCCGCAATGCTGCGAACGACCGAATCGCGCCCATCAGTTGCCTGTTCGTGCAGTTGGCATACGCCAACCGGTCATCCACAGCATGCGCGTTGTCTCTCGGAAAGGTCACACGCATCGTTGCGCCTCAACCTATTGGAGACGAACGAGCGTGCCCTTTATCAGGACTTTCATGTTTCTGGCGGTCGCCGTGCTCATTTCAGCGCCGCGTCCAATCGAGAATCGACATCCTGCACTGCTGAGATCCGCGGACCAACTTCACTCCATCGTCGGCGAATGGCAGAGCGACACGACTTCAGGAATATCTGCGCGATCGAGCTGCGGCTGGAGTCCGCAACATGGCGGAGTGTTGTGTGAGCAGCGCATAACTACCCCCGGTAGCTCAAGCAGGGCGTTAGATCTGTTTGTTCCGGATACGACAAATGGGGCGTTCGTTCTCTATGTTGTGTCTCATCCGGGATCCGAGCTCGCGCCTGTGCCGTTCACAATTCGCGGGCACGAGTGGGTTTACGGTGGCACGAAGGCTGACCCTGACGGCGTTTACTATCGTACGGTGAACGACTTTTCCAATATCGATTCGTACGACTGGCGGCAGGAGACGTCGAAAAATGGCAAAGACTGGACAGTCGGTATCCATGGCCACGTACGACTCATCAAATAGCGCCGATCGCTCTCCGATTCGAATACGGCCGAGTGTTTTACTCGCCGTCTGGAGCGCGCCTGCGCTCATTTCATGTTTTCAGCGTTGGGCGTCGAGTGGACTGGACGGTCATCAGCTGTCCTTCTGGCATATCGTCGCCCTGCAATTGCCGGGATGGTATGCGTGGGCGTCGATGACTCCAGCAATTTTTCTGATAACGCGCGCTTTTCCACTCACGTGGCCGCCGCGGGGCATCGCCGCGGCAGCGCACGTTTTCACATGCGCTGCGTCTGCAGTTCTGCACGCGATCGTAACAAGCGCGGCAAACCTGATTTTCGAGCCGCCGGCCCCGCCTCTTTCATTTCTTCGCTTCGTCGGTGTGATGGCGTTTTCGTGGCTTCCGAGCACGTTTCTTCTTTACGCGGCTACAGTCGGCGTCGCGCTCTGGATGCAATCGATTCACCGTGAGAAACTTCGTGAGCGTGAGGGCGCCGTTATGAGCGTTCAGCTCGCGCGCGCTGAGTTGAATGCACTGCGCAGCCAGATCCATCCGCACTTCCTGTTCAATACGCTCAACACGATCGCGATCTTGATCAGAGAGCGAGATACAGACACGGCGGCCCGTCTCGTCACACAGCTGGGAGATATTCTTCGGCAGGTTATTTACGGAACACGCACTCACGAAACCGCTCTCGATGGCGAGATCGCCCTCGTATCGACCTACCTCGAAATCGAGCAGGTTCGCTTTGGCGAGCGTTTGAGCATCCGATGGGCGATCGACGATGATGTGATGAATGCCGCGGTGCCCTCCCTCGTGCTCCAACCGCTCGTTGAAAACGCTTTACGACATGGCATCGCGAGTCTCGTGAGCCAGGGTGTAGTAGAGATCGGTGCGCGACGTGACGGGCAGGACCTGTTGCTCTGGGTAGCCGACAACGGATCAGGCATTGAAGCTGAGATCGCATCGCCGCGAAATTCCGGGCATGTCGGTCTGACAAATACTCGCGAAAGACTGGCGCGCCTGTATCCCGGGCAGTCTTCACTCCGCGTGCTGGCAGGATTGCACGGCGGCACAAAATCCGAAATTCGGCTGCCGCTCAAAGCGTGGCCCGCGCCGGCCACCGGGACAAGCGCCGTCGCGTGACTACTCCGGAAAAAGTAGTGTCTTCGCGTCGCCCGAGGGCGCTCATCGTCGATGATGAGCCGGTTGCGCGTCGCGGCATACGGCAGCTGCTCGCTGAGCATCATGACATTGAAATCGTCGGGGAGTGTGATAACGGCGAGGCCGCGGTGCAGGCAATCCGACGCGACAATCCCGACATCGTGTACCTCGACATTCAAATGCCCGGGGTCGATGGCTTCGGGGTGATCCGCACGATCGGTGCGCAAGCAATGCCATGCGTGATCTTCGTCACCGCTTTCGACGAACACGCTTTAGCTGCATTCGCTGTCGCGGCGACCGACTACATAGTGAAGCCGTTTTCGGCCGAGCGGTTTCATGAAGCCACGTATCGCGCACTCGAGAGAATTCGAGATCGGCGCGTCGTCGCGGCTCACGAGCAGCTGCTCGATGCACTTGGCGATGGTCCGCGAAAGGAACTGAGGGCTGGTTCCGCGCCCAGCCGAGCTGAAAATTACGCTACGCGCCTGCTTGTTTCTGCGGGCACTCGCAGTGTTGTGGTTCCTCTCAAGGATGTCACCCTCTTCGAAGCGGACGGGTACTATGTCCGCGTTTCAGCCAGTAACGCACGCCATACGTTGCGCGAGTCGTTGAAGGAACTCGAGCTTCGGCTCGACCCGTCGGAATTTCTGAGAGTGCACCGATCTGCCATCGTACGCATCTCATCGGTTCGTGGTCTCGAGCGAACCGATAGCGAACGACTGATGGTGGTGCTTTACGACGGGGCGAGAATACCCGTCAGCAGAACCCGGCGAGAAGACGTAATTCGAACCCTCGGCAATATTCGCGGTTAGCGTCGCAGCCTGGCCACTATAGCGGTCACATGCAGCGCTGTCGTGTCGAGCAGCGGAAGTCCGGCCACTGTCGCCGATGACATCAGGAGCGGCAACTCCGTCCCTCCCAGAATTACCCCCCGATATTTTCGGTTTCTCGCGTTCGCGCGATCAGCGAATGGAATTCTTGACGGGTTTCATCGCGAAAATCGCCTGCGAGAAGCTCCGTGACGTAGCGCTCATGTACCCAGGCGCGATCATTGTCGTTCGGCGGAAGGACTGTGATTCCATGGCGCGCAAATACTTCGGGATAAAACGCGCCTTCCATAGTGAAGCGCGTACCAAGCAGAAGCAGCTTCTGCAGCCCGATACGTTTTGCCTCTTCGGCAGAAGTTTCTGCAATGCTGATGAGTGGGATCGCCGCGCGTGAGGCGAGCTCGTCGAACACGATGTGCGGAGTATTCGCAGTGATCGCCGCAAAGTCTACTCTGGCGCCTGCGAGGCGGTTCAGTGAATCGAGCAGGTATTGGGCGAACGCAGCACGGTCAGAGGCGACAAGCCGCAATGCCACCTGAACGTCGAGACTGTCGATGACGACCGAAGGAGAAGTGCCCGGGGAGAGCTGCTGCCACGCGTCGATGATACGACGGTAATAATCGATCGTGGACTCGGTCAGGTTTATTGAAGTTCCGTAGTCTGCATCGCAGATTGGCCGATGGAAATCGCCCAGGCGGAAGCCGCGTCGAAGCCCAGAGCTCCACGCTCCGAAAAGAGCTCGGAGTTCGCGACCTCGTGCTCACGCAAATCCTCTTTATCGTCGGCCTCGCGTGGATCGGCGTTGCCGGCAAGCTCGGCTCCGCGCACGTCATTCTATGGCTGCTGGCGATGGTGCTATTCTACCTGCCGTCAGCAGCGATCGTTATCTACCTCAACAACCTGATGCCGCTCGAGGGCGGATTGTATCAGTGGGCAAAGTTCGGGTTCAACGAAGCTGTTGCATTTATCCTCGCCTGGAATCTCTGGCTGTACGTGATCGTGAACACCTCCCAGAATTACCCCCCGATATTTTCGGTTTCTCGCAGGCGATTTTCGCGATGAAACGCGGGAAGAATTCCATTCGCTGATCGCGCGAACGCGAGAAA
>JANYKY010000160.1 GCA_025357975.1 Gemmatimonadaceae bacterium | reverse complement strand
CCGACCTACTTCGGAGTGCCGGCCTACTTCGGAGTGCCGACCTACTTCGGAGTGCCGACCTACTTCGGAGTGCCGACCTACTTCGGAGTGCCGACCTACTTCGGAGTGGGGGCCTGTTTGTGACGGGGACTTCCTTCTGATCGAGTTCCTATCCGAAGTCCGTAGTAGGTCCTCAGCCCGCAGTTAATCCGCAGTCCGAAGTGGAGGCTAGGCCGCACTCCGCAAAGGTCGAGCAATTACTTCCGCCGCTGAGTAAGACGGATGCCTTCTTCCTCTCGCCACTTTGCAATCCGCGCATGATCCCCGGACAAAAGAACCTCTGGCACTCCAAAACCCCGAAAATCCGGCGGCCGAGTGTATGACGGGGCGCTAATCCCGCGATCAAAGAAGGAGTCTGAACGAGCAGAATCGAGATCCGACATCGCCCCCGGAATCAACCTTACAGTCGCATCGACTATCGCCAACGCCGCCGCTTCGCCGCCCGATAAAACGAAATCACCAAGCGAGATCTCTTCCGTAGCAAGATGATTGGCGACGCGCTGGTCCACATCCTTATAGTGTCCGCACAAAAGCGTCAGCTCACTGCCCTCGGAATAACGAACCGCGTCAGCATGACCAAACAGTTTTCCCCGCGGAGATAGCAGCACTATCGGCGAAGCCGCGCCAAGAGCCTCGACTGCCTCGAAAAACGGACCAGGTTTCATCACCATCCCCGCACCACCACCATACGGCGCATCATCGACGGTCTTGTGCTTGTCGTGCGTGTAATCGCGCAGATCGACGATGTTGTATTCGACCCCGCCTGCGGCTTTCGCGCGCGCCAGAATACTCAGTCCAAGCGGCCCTGCGAAAAACTCGGGAAAAATGGTGACAACATTTATCCTGAGCGGCATCAGCTAGTCGAACATTCCGACTTCAGCCTTCACGACAACCGTTCTCGCTTCAGTATCAGTCCGCTCGACAACCTCCGGGCGATACGGCAGGAGCACACTTCCCTTACCCGTTTTTACATCGAGTGTGAGTCCCTGTGGCAACTCGTAATACGCGGTTACCTCGCCCACCGACTGCCCGCTGGTCAACTCCACTTTCATTCCAATGAGGTCATGCAGGTATACCTCGTCCTCGTCGAGAGGATCGAGCTCCTCGAACGGCGCGAGCAAATACCGGCCTCTCAGCAAGTCTGCTTCATTGCGATCACGCACACTTTCGAACTTGATCATGAAGCCGCCCTTGAACGGCCTCAGCGAATCGACAGTCAGGGTTTCTTCGCGATCCTTCACGTTTCCACGCGCGTCACCCACAAAAACACGACGGCCGGACGCGAATACCGCGTCCGGCGCATCTGTCAGCGACTCGACTACAACCTCGCCGCGGATTCCCTGAGCATTGCGAATCAACCCTACGATCGCCAATGCCTCGCCAGCCACTCAGGCCTCGGCGGTTACTGCAGGAGCTGAACTGTCAGCGTGAAGTGCTGCCTCTTCCTCGGCCGTGCGCTCGGGAAGCGGAACCGCCGCCTGCTTGAGCTCGATACCAAGACGCTGCTCGTGACGACGCTTCAGAACACCAGCGCGACGAAGCAACGACCTTACTGTATCGCTCGGCTGCGCCCCTACGCCGAGCCAGTAATTGGCGCGCTCTTCATTGACCGTGAGACCACCCTGGGCCACACGCGGAGCATACTGACCGATGATCTCGATGAACTTTCCATCGCGCGGACTCTGCGAATCGGCGACGACAATACGATATGCAGGTGACTTTTTCCGCCCGACTCGGCGGAGACGAATTCTTACCATCGGTAGTTCTCCGTGCAGCTTTGGTCTCGTAATACTTCGGGCTCATCGCTCCGCCGGCGTTTCCGGCGAGCACCCGATCGTGCATTTGCGGTATTTCTACCGCTGTCCAAACATACCCGGCATGCCCGGCATTCCCAACCTGCCGCCGCCGCCCTGGGACATCTTCTTCATCATTTTCTGCATCTCCCGGAACTGGGCGAGAAGGCGATTCACATCGCTGATCGTCCTGCCGGAGCCCTTCGCGATCCGGGACCTGCGGGTGCCGTTGATGAGCGAAGGATTCTTGCGCTCTTCCGGCGTCATCGAAAGAATCATCGCTTCGATGTGCTTCATTCGCTTCGGATCGATCTTCGCCTGGCTCAACGCCTTCGCATTAACGCCGGGAATCATCTTCAGCACTCCCTCGAGCGGCCCCATCTTCTCGATCTGCTTCATCGAGTTGAGGAAGTCGGTCAGGTCCATCCCCTCTTTCTTGAGCTTCTTCTGGAGCCGCTTTGCTTCGGTCTCATCGAACGCGGCCTGCGCTTTCTCCACGAGAGAAACGACATCTCCCATCTGAAGAATGCGTCCGGCCATCCTGTCCGGGTGGAACTCTTCAAGCGCATCGAGTTTTTCACCGACACCGATGTACTTGATCGGCTTCTTGAGTACTCCATAGATCGAGAGGGCGGCGCCACCGCGCGCGTCGCCGTCCATTTTCGTAAGAATTACGCCGGTGACGCCAAGAGCATTGTCGAAGCCCTGCGCGATTTTTACGGCTTCCTGGCC
>JANYKY010000145.1 GCA_025357975.1 Gemmatimonadaceae bacterium | reverse complement strand
CGAGCAGCACGTCGATCATCGGTGTGACATTGATGTCGTTCGTGAGCCCGCCGCCGCTTCCGGAGGACATTGACATTACTTCTTACCTCCTTTCGGACCCATCATGATACGGTCCGTCGCTATCACCGAAGACGTTCCCGGCTGCTGATCCGTGATCATGGCAGTCATCGTGACCTGATTATGAGCGGCAATGTCCAGAGCATCGAGAACCTTGCCATAATCGAGGTCTTTGTGCGCCTTCACGAACAGGATCTTGTCCTCATCGCGCTTCGAATAGATGTCGTTTAGCATCCTCGGAAGATCAGCGTTGTGGATCGGCTTCTTGTTCAGGAAATATTGTCCGCTTACATCGATGCCGAGCACCTGGTCGCGATCCTCTTCGGGATGCGGCTTTAGGTTGACGCCTTGCGGCGGTATGGCCTGAAACCCGGCATTGATCGCCGGCACGACGAGCATGAAGATGATCAGGAGAACGAGCATGACGTCGATCATCGGCGTCACGTTCGGCTCTGCTTTGATTCTTCCGCCCCCACCAGTGGACATTGCCATAAGAAATTCTCCTGGGCTTACTGCGAGATCTGCCCAGATCCGCTGGATGCAGTAGTGTTGAATTCGCGAGTGAACCGCGACCGGCCGAACTCGCCGCTCACGTTCTTGATCATGTAGTCGATCATTTCCTTGGAGGTGTACGTCATTTCAGCGGTCAGGTTGTCGATCTTGACCTGGAAATAGTTGTACAGCCACACCGCAGGAATTGCGACGATGAGACCGAAAGCGGTCGTGATGAGCGCCTCGGCGACACCGGCGGAGATTGCGGAAAGTCCGCCGGATCCGGACGCGGCCATACCGACGAATGCGTTAACGATTCCCATCGTGGTTCCAAGAAGGCCGACGAACGGAGCAGTTGCACCGACCGTCGCGAGAATTCCGAGACCGCGCTTGAGATCAGTGATCGTCATCAGCATCTCGCGCTCGACTGCACGCTCGGCCGAGTTGATGTCGCCAACGGTGACCGTACCATCCTGAATGAGCGGCTTTATCTCGCTTAATGCTCCACCGAGAACGCGAGCAACGTGCGACTTCTTGTACTTCTCGGCGAGGGTGACAGCCTCAGCCATGTTGTCTTCTTCGAGGAACTGCGAGAACTCAGGAGCAAACTTGCGTGTCTCAGCCTGCGCCTGGCGCAGATCCCACCATTTCTTGATGGACACGGAGAGCGACCAGATGGACATGATGGCGAGCGTGAACACGATGCCGCGGGCGAAGCCGGCCATCTGACCCCAAAGGTCTAGAAGCGAGAGTTGCATTGTATCCGGATCTCCGGTATGGGTGGGTTATCTGTCGAGCTTGAACTGGAAACTCTGCTGCACGAGCTGCTTCACTTTGTGTCCGCCGACTTCGGCTGGATAAAAGCGCATGTTCGGGAGCGCGGTGCGTACTGCGTTGCCAAAAAGATCGTTCGTCGCCTTGAGAACCTTGAATGACGAAACTTCGGCCTTTCCATCTTCATCGACCACGAACTGAGCCTGCACTTCGCCTTCCACGCCCGATGAGCGCAGCGCGTCAGGATATCGGGGCGCACCCGTACCCGGGATCTGGGAAACCGGCTTTTCAACCTGGAACTCGAAGTACGTCTGGTTCGTATCGATCTTCTGCGGTACTCCGCCCTCGACACCCTTCGCGCTACCGCCTTTCACGCCCTTGCCGCTGAAGTCTGCTTCGTCAGTGGCCTTCTTGCTGAGGTCGATATCGGGGATCTTGATAGGAATGTTGACCGGCGCCTGCAGCACCTGAAAACCCTTCGGCGGCGGAGCCTTTACCACGACATTCTTGGGCGGCGGCGGCGGTGGCGGCGGCTCGGGCTTCGGCGCCTCTTTCTTCATCTCGACGAACTGGACTTTCTCCGCTTTCGTCTTGTCGTCAGCGATGCCCGCGCGCGCTGTCAGGGCGACAGCCACTGCGATCAACGCACCGTGGAACACGAGACTGAATACCGTGCCCCCTGCCATCTTTTGCTTCTGCGGCTGCGACTCGATCAGCTTGTTGAACATTGAATCACCGAGGAAAGGTTTGGTGACATGTAGATTATCCAGCCAGACGACGCGAAGTAATGGCGAGAAGATTAAGAATACATGAAATCAGGATTCGCGATTTTCATGCATTCTGGACCTGCACAGGCAACGGCAACGTTACGGTGAACAAACTTCCCCGGCCCAATCGTGACGATGCAGTGAGTGTGCCACCATGTGCCTGCGCGATCCATTGGCTGATTGCGAGCCCAAGTCCGAATCCACCGCGCTCGGACATTCTCGACCTCACGCGGTCAGCTCTCCAGAACCGCTCAAAGATGTAAGGAACGTCTGCAGCAGCGATGCCGATGCCCGTGTCGCGCACCGCGAAAGTCACATTGTCGGGATGCAGCCCGAGCCCGATATCGACTTTGCCGCCCGCCGGCGTGTACTTGATCGCATTGGTGATGAGGTTCAGAAAAAGTTGGCGCAACCGGGTTCTGTCACCCATCACTGTGACGTCGGCGGTGAATGGAAGATTCACCGCAACGCCAGACGCTTCGCCGAGAATGAGCGCGGTCTCGTAGACATCCTCCACCAGTGGCTTCAGCGCGATCGGCTCGCGATGGATGTCAAAGCGTCCTTCATCAGCACGCGCGAGCGTGAGGAGACTTTCAACGAGATCGGCCATGCGGGTGGTCTCGTGAAGCGCTTCCTCGAGCGCAACGAGACGTTCACTTTGCGCCGCTTCGGACATCGCGCGCTCGACGTCGGCGCGCAATACAGCAAGCGGAGTCTTCAGCTCGTGACTTGCATCGGCTGTAAAGCGCCGCAGTCCCAGAAACGAGCTCTCGAGTCGCCCGATCATCGCATTGAGCGTTTCGACGAGCTGTTCGAATTCCTGCCCTGCTTTCTCAACACTCAACCGGCGATGCAGGCTACGGCCGTCGCTGATGGCGGCGACATCATGCGTGATTTTCGCAATCCGCTCCGAGTTCAGCCCGAGCGTGGCCCATGCTCCCCAGCCAGCGAGCCCAATAATCGGAAGCACAAAACCGATGAGGGCGTAGATGTATACGCGAGGCAGCGCCGTCGCCTCGTCGGTGGCCGCTCCGACAACCACTCTGCCAAGTGCCGTTGACGTGCCAGAAACGGTTCTCGCCACAAAGAGCACCTGGACCCCGGCATCCTTCAGTGCGAGAACACCAGCGGCGCCGCCCGATGAAATGTTGGAGAGCTGATCCGTAAGGAGGGCGGAATCGAGACTATCGAGACGCTGCACCGAGCTCGATGAAAACAAAACATTTCCCTTTCGGTCAACGACGATCACATAGCCGGGAAACGAGTTGAACATCGCGCCCAGACGCGGCGTCACCTGCAGCACCTCGGCCGTGGTGTCCGGGCCGATGATCGACTGAACTCCCTCGCCTGCATCGAGAATCAGTGAGGCCGCGAGATCAGCCTCGGTTCCGGCATACCTTCCAATGTCGCGGTATACTGACGCGTTTCTCACCGTCCAGAACGTGAGGCCGACGACCCCGGTAACGGATAAGAGGCCGGCAACAAAAGCCGCAGTGAGATTGGTTCGTGACGATGCCATCCGCGGCTATGCGCGCGGAGTCGTGCCGTCGGGTCGAATCACGTATCCGACACCGCGGATCGTATGAATCAGCTTCGCCGAGTGGCTCGCATCGATTTTTTTTCGGAGATGGTTGATGACGACGTCGACGATATTGGTGCCCGGATCGAAATGGTATCCCCACGCATACTCGGTGATGAGTGTGCGGCTCATGACGCGTCCAGCGTGTCGCATGAGATACTCGAGCACGGTGTATTCTTTCGGCGTGAGCTCGATCGCATTGCCATCGCGTTTCACTTCACGCGTGTCTGCGTTGAGCTCGAGGTCGGCGACCTTCAGGCTGGTGCTTGCCAGCGCACGCGGCCGGCGGGAAAGTGCTTCGACGCGGGCGAGCAGCTCCTCGAAGGCGAACGGTTTCGTCACGTAGTCGTCGGCGCCGGCGCGAAGCGCTTCGACTTTTGCGTCGATCGCGTCCTGCGCGGTGAGGACAAGCACAGGTCTCTCGAATCCGCGCTCCCGCAAACCGTTGAGAACCTGAAGCCCGTTCTTGCCGGGAAGACGCATGTCGAGGATGACGACGTCATAGTCGCCCGTCATTGCGGCCTGCTCCCCTTCCTCGCCGTTTGCGACGAGGTCCACTCCCCAACGCTGCTGTTCGAGCCCGCGCTTGACGAACGGTCCGACGGTCGGGTCATCCTCGATCACGAGAATCTTCATTATCGAGAATTTACATCAACAAAAGATCTTAGACTCAGAACTCACGACCGTGGACGCAGAACTCGCCACTCATCGACTGTTAACTGACGCGGTCAGTGTACAGTCAACAGGTGGCGAGTTTTAGGTCTACGGTTAGTCAGTTTTTGAGTTGACAGAGTTTCCTAATACTCCACCCAGTTGTCCACCCACGTATTCTGCAGTGGTACCAGCGCCCCCATTCCACGCAGCGCTTTCGCCACCTCGCACGAGTTGTACTGGTACGTCTTGGTGCCGTTGGCCGTGTTGATCGGAACCGTTTGCCCGAGCTTTGCGTTGAGCGCGCTGATGACGGCTCCCTGCACCGAATTGGTTCCATTGCCAACTACATCTCCTCCGACGAGGACGATTCCCTTCCAGGTGAAGGTCGCTCCGTTGCCCCCCATGTCACCCGACACTATGAGAATGCCTCGGCCCCCATTGTAGGGTGCCATGGTACTGAGGTTCCCGCTGTAGTAGACCGTCGGGTAGTACGTCGTATCGCTCCAGTTCGGCAGTATGCCGCCAGGCATGACAATGTTCGGAGTGATTGCTGTGCCGGCAACGAGGCCTGCCCAGTCGACTTCCACCGCGGCCGCAGCCGCGTTTACCGTCTGCCCCAGATAGGCTGTGCTGTCCGCCGTTGCGGGACGGTTGAATCCCGGCACGACGGGCACAGCTACTCCCGCCACTGCTGCTGAGTCACCGCATCCATCCACGCCGAGAAATGAACCCGAGGAACCATTTTTCTGGATGCCGGTGATTGCGGTCCATCCGGCCTCGACGTTGATGTCAGCGCCGTCCCACGATGCATACTGCGCCACGGTGCGCACCCCGGCGGGTGTCGTTCCAACCGCGCCTTGCGTCTGCGTTCCTTTGGATCTCACGACATAGAGTCCGGACAGTGTCCCCACTGGCGCGCGGATCCGGTCCAGCTCGACGTCAGCGTAGCCGCCCGTAAAATAAATTCGGATAGGTCCCTCGCTCAATCCAGGCGGCTTACTGGTGAAGCCGAGCGAATCACGCTTCACGAAAAATGTCTGGAGGCCTTCCTCCGCCAGCACGAATGCAGATACCTGGGCCTTCTGATCGTCGACTCCTCGGCGCTCGGAGATGACCAGACTGAAGCCCGCAGCAATCGAGATCGACAGTACGCCAATCACCAGAATCGCCACCGGAATCGCGAATCCATCTTTGTTGCCCAAGCGCGGCATGAAGGATCTCCTTGTCAATTGAGTCGGTTCTTGAAGAACACCGCAGTCGTGAACGGGGCTCGCTCCTTCTGTGTTGCGCCTTCGGCGTTCCTCTCACTCACCCCGGTCATGTTTAGCTCGATCCCTCGAAGTGTGGAGAGCGTAGCCGGCGGCGTATCAACGGCAGTCAGTGCGGACCCGATGAAGAAGCGGAATTTCGCGGTGTTCTCGTACGGCGCCGACAGTTCCTCGGTATCGCCGGTGGCTACAATCGTGCGCCAGAGGGCGATAGTTCCAGGCACGGCAACTGAATTCTTGAACTCGTACAGAATCTTTCGATAGACCATCACTGGCGTACCCACACTGGCCGTGTCGGTCAGTCTGGGTGTGATGCGTCTGGCATAGCCTTTCTGTGTCGTCAGCGTGTTAATGCCTGCGTTCGTACACGCTACGACATCGCCGTCATCATGCAGGGTGCCCGAATCCATGTAGTGGTATTTCCCCATGCCGTCGCGCCACGCGTAGCCCGAATAACCCAAACCTGCGTACATCGCCGAGTCGACAGGGAGCATGCTGATTTGCGTGCCGCTACCGCTCGAGCTCGTGCAGACCACACCGATTGCATACGGAACCCGAACAGTCAACGCAGTAGCAGAAGCGGATACAACTCCGCCAAGCGCTTCAACCATGCGCACGTCCGAGACGACGCGATTCAATGGTCCGCGCGAAACGTTGCGGGCCTGATTCGATTTCTTCTGATGGTCGAAGTAGCGGGCCTGTGACACCATGACGCGAGTGAGAGCCATGCCGACAATTGCAAGAATTACCATTGCAATCAGAAGCTCGGTGATCGACATGCCCTGGCGGGACTTCCTCATGGTATGTTGTCGTTGACGAATGCAGTCAGCGTCGCAGCGCTCGATCGCATGAATTTCGTCGTGTCGGGCCGGTAGAGCGTGTTGGTAGGAGTAATGATGAGCATTACCGACTTCGCTCTCAGCATGTATTTCTGGTAGTACTGCGCAACGATGACTTTTTTGGTGTAAGGGTACGGAGCAACCGATGAGGTCGTCGTAGTCGTCCCAGCCGCGAGACTGTCGTAT
>JANYKY010000124.1 GCA_025357975.1 Gemmatimonadaceae bacterium | reverse complement strand
GCAGCTTCGTAGCGAAAGTCATTATGGTTTGGTGGTAGTAGAAAGGAGTTAGCCGGCGGCCCAGCCCGCGACCGCCGGCTCCCCTCATGAGTTACGCCAGGAATGGCGCAGCGATCGCGAGCACTTGCGCCTTGGTCAGCGGCTCGTCAAAAGCTTCAGTGACCCCTGCGGTTCCACCGTTTCCAGAACCCAGGCCGCTGATGTTCAGTCCTGCCTGGGTGACGTTGTCCTCTCCATCGTAGATCGGCTGAGTGAACGACGGCAGATCATCCCGGCTGCTGCCGGTGATCCAACCCTTCAGGCCGCGCAGCCTTCGCACTTCTGAAGCGTGGCGAGCCTCGACCGAGTGGATAGTGAGAGCGGCTGTAAGCACTGCCTTGTCATTGATCAAGCGTCCAGCCTGGCCCTTGTAAGCGCGCACGCCGGTGTCTTCGAATGCCTGCGCAAGCGCCTGAAAGGTCGCGTACTGGCCGGAGCTGAAACTAAAGCCGGCCAACGCTCCCTTCGCAGTAAAGTCAAAAGTCGGCTTTGCAACCGGAGTTGCACCCTTGCCGGTGATAATGCCTTGCAGCGCCGTCACGTGAGTATTCTCGTGATTTCTGATGTTCGTGAAGATCGTTACATCAGCAGCCGGAATGAGGCCTGATCCGGCAACGCCGCGAGTGTAGAACTCAGCTTCGAGATACTCGAGCGTAAGCGCGAACTGCAGTACGTCGAGAACGTCGGCCGGAGTTTGTCCGTAGACGTCCTTGGCCAATGCGCCGAGTGCGATCGGGATCGACCCGAGGGCAAGGGCCGCTACCACTTTCGAGCTGGCCGTGGCTCCCTTCGCAATCGCGTCTCTCCGCGAAAGAATGGGCTCCATCATCTCCGGATCGAGAGAATTGAGGATTGGTGTGTGTTCCATTGTCATATCCCTTAACCGTTGTTGTTGGGGCCTTGCACGAACGCCGCAGGCGGGTTGGCGAAGGCAAGCTTGTCAGTGATGAATCCCTGCGCAGCGCCGGCAACTTTCGCCGGGGAGTATGCGTTGTCGAACGAACTCGGTGCGAAGGCGCTCGACTTGGGCGAGATGAGATCCGCGATCGCAGATGCATGTCGCGCCTCGACTGAAACGATCTTGCCGGCAACCAGAAGGTTGTTGGCGTCGCTGAGGTACTGTGCGGCGCCATTGTAAGCAGCAACGCCGAGTTCCTCGAATGCAGACGAGGTGGCAAGGATCGAGGTGCGGCTGGTAAAGCTGACGCCCGGATATGTCGGAGTCAGCGTGAAGCCGTTGGACGTTCCGAGGACGGTTTTCAGCGCTTCGCGATGAATGACCTCGTGGTTCTTGATGTCCGTGAAAATCGTCTGCTCTGACGAGCTGAGGCCTGAACCCGAAAATCCGGCGACGACTCGCGTGTAGAAGTCTGCCTCGAGCTGCTCCAGCGCATAAGCAAACTGCAGGACGGCGACATCTCCCTTGGAGAAATCAATCGTCACGGTTGCTCCAGTTCCTGGGCCTGTCGTGTCATTCGACGAGTCGCTGCAGCTTGTAAACAGCGTGGGAAGCATGACCACTGCTCCTCCAATTCCCATCAGCCTCATGAAGTCGCGCCGCGTGCTCTTTTCCCAGAACTGCGCGGTGCTCGAGACTGTCATTGATTCTGTTGATCGCGCCATGTCCTTCTCCGTCTGTCAGCCACCTGACTGTCACTCTCTCGATACGCGACTGACAGCGTAAGGAGCACCAGTCGCGATGGCGACCGGACACGGTATTTCAACGTGATGAATCACCGGGTGCGAAAGCCCACATTGCATACAATGCGCCATTTGCGCATTCGAACCACGATCAGAAATTGTCGCTGCAACGCAGCCAGTGAAACGATAAGAGGACGGGCATATGTTATTTACGTTCGACATCAACACATCGGATTTGTCGAGCGTATAAGGTGGAGCGCGTCGATCTGGCATTACGTGTCGATCCGGCTCGTCGCATTCGTCTTGCATGGCGGCCTCATCCGTCGAATCACTTCACTATCTCTCACCGCGCGTTCAGCCCGATGCCCTCGACAGTCAGAGTCCCGCGGAACATTAAATCGATCACGCCTCACGGAAGCCTTCCTGAGCGTACATACCAACAGCTGCGAGACTTGATTGTTCGCGGACGAATTGCCCCGGGGTCCCGCGTAGTTGAAGCGGATGTCTCGTTGCAGTTCGGCGTCAGTCGCACGCCCGTTCGCGAAGCGCTGGCCCGCCTCGTACAGGAAGGCTATCTCGTGACGGTGGCCGGGAACCGGCGCACCGAAGTTGCCGTCGCCCCACTATCAACAGACAGCGTAAGGGAGCTGTGGGGAATGATCGGTGCCCTCGAGGGCTATGCGGTGAGCACCATCTCGGGTTTTCCATCGGCAAGGCGAGATCTTCTCGCGGCCGACCTCGAAAAGTTGAACACTGACCTGCGCGCAGCTTCATCGGCACGGCCTCGAAACCCAGACAAGCTCTTCGAGCTACAGGCGGCCTTTCATCAACGCTTCATCGACGAAACTGCTGGGCATCACCTTCTAACGGCGTACGCCATGCTCAGGCCGCAGGTGCAAAGGTATGAGTGGGTTTATGGTACCCGCCTCGACGCCGACTACGAACCGTCCACCAAAGAACACCTGCGCATCATTGACGCGATCAAGTCCGGCGACGCACGAAAAGCACGGGAAGCAGTGGAAACACACTGGGAGCACGCCGCCACCAGAACAATCGCAATCATTGAAGGAATCAATGCTCACCCGGGACCGAAGCGGCGCGGCCTATCCCTGACTTCCTCTCGGAAACGCCCGCGCTAATTCAAGGATCCACTCCAAGCGTTTCGTAATACTGCATTACGCGATCGCAAGTGCCCGCCCGCGTGTATACATCCGGAAGTCTTGTCTCCATGACGTTCACAATGACTTCGGCTACTTCGTCGGCACTCTGTGAATTCGGCAGCTGGCGCGAATCGGGGCCGCCGTGCCGTGCGTTATTGCCGAAGTCAGTGCGCACTACACCTGGTGAAACCAGTGTGACCTGAATTCCGGAATGAGTCTCCTGCACCTCGCTTCGAAAGTTGGAGGTGAGCGCATCGAGAAAATGTTTTGCGCCGTTATATGACGACCTGAAAACCGCAAATGGAATTCGTCCGAGAACAGACGAGATGTTGATGACCTGACCAGAGCCGCGCTCCTTGAAGTGCGGCAGAATCTCCTGCATGCCATACAACGCGGACTTGACGTTGATTCTGACCATATCGTCGATGTCATCATCCGTCAGCTCCGATGGAACGCGATTAATTCCCCGCCCCACGTTGTTCACCCACACATCGACGTGCCCGAATCGCGCGAGACTCTGCGCAACCACGAGGCGAACATTCTCCCTCACAGTCATGTCGGCGACGATCGGAATTGCATTCGGTCCGCATCGCGCTGCGACTTCCCTCAACGGCGCTTCTCGGCGCGCGACAAGAACCACCGACCCTCCGCGTGACGAAACGAGCTCACCTACTGCTGCACCGATGCCGCCACTCGCTCCGGTTATGACGACGACCTTATCCCGCATTGTGTCTTCTTTCATTACCGGCTCCCGAACGATTGATAAGTATGATCGTTGAATCTAAGAAGTCGAACAGGATGGGAAGCCGCACAACGTGTCCGTTTCATGGCCCGGGAACACAAAGGCCCGAAACAGTCGCGTCTCGGGCCCCCGAAAACAAAATTCCAGGTTCGGCAGCTCGCTATCCGCGATCACCCAGTATTAACAGCCGAATCGGCAACCCGCCCGCAGCTGCGTCTGCAGCGACGACCGTCCGCACTGTCGATCCAGAGAGCGTGCTTGCCGCGCTCGTGACGACCACTGATGCAGCGCGGTCGGCGGCCGCAGTTCCCGCAGGAACTCCCCGAACCAGGTAACTGCCCGGCGCTACTATGAAGTAGGATGACGCCGCCCTGTAAGCGAGTGCGCTCGCGACCGGAGTCGCAGTCGAGAGATCTGCCCCAGCAGGAGTGACGAAGAAATCGAGCGCACCTGCAGTTGGGCTCATGTTGACGATTCGAACCCTTGCCTGCACTGAGGTGCCGAGCGTGTTGTCATCGATCGTCGTAAAGCTCGTGATCGCCGATGCCGCAGCGCCGCCAATTGCATACACCGACAAGTCCTGTCCATCAGATATGGAAAATGGAAGCGTAGCCACAGTGGCCGTCGTATCTGCCGTTCGCTTCAGGATGAATGTCTGGCTTCCGGTATATACAGGCGCGTATGGAGCGGTGGCTGGTGCCGGCAGGTTCGCCGGCGCGGCCTGCGCGTATTGAAGGTTGACGGTGAAGACAAGGCCGGCAAGACTCGCGTTCACGACCGCGCGGTTCGCATCATTGATGAGATTTACGAGGCGCACGCGGCCGACAGTGCTCGTGGGTTCGAGCGGTCCCGGTGCCTCCTTCGTCGAGCATGCGGCGGCAGCAACCGCCACCGCGCACAACACACCGAGCCTCAAAGTTTTCGACACGGATAGTCTCCTGGAGCTGGTCGATGAATTGATCATTGTTGTCGGCCTCACGTTAGCGGACAGCCAGACGGGAACGTTGCCGGCTCGACGGGATCTGCTGGCACATTCGAATTTGCATTGCGATCTCCGAATGCATACGGCAGCCAGCAGCGCTGTGCATCGGACGGAACGCTCGGAGCCGCAACGAGGCCACGGACCAGGCTTCTGCGGCGCGAATCCTCCCACCGTGAGCCTGTTCCGAACAACTCGAATCGACGCTGCACATAGATCTCAGTAAGGAGGTCGGCTTTCGACAGCTGGCTCGCGAGCGGTGGGAGACACGCTTTCGGGTCATCGAGACCTCTGCCACCAGTGCAATCCGTTCTCACTGAATCGAGCACCGCCTGCGACTGCGCAAGTGAGTTCTGGTTCGCGAGCGCTTCCGCCTTGATGAGCAATGCTTCGTCCGGCATATACACTGGCATCGGCGCTTGCGGATTCGCATAGCGATTCCAGGGATCCAGCAATGCACCAACGCGCCCCGTCAGAGTGCTGGATGGAACCACGAAATACGCATAACGCTGATCCTGCGGCAGCATTGCGAGCCTGAACTGTCTGCGAGGAGCGATTCCATTCGTTCCACCGGTGACGTTCGCAAAGAAATTCACTGTCGGCGACGGAAACTGAAGCAGGGACAGCGCCGCTGGTCCGCTGCGAGCCACCAGGTTGGAAGCCGCAATTGCACCTGCATCGTCATTGGCGATTCGAGCATAGCGAGCTCTGAAGAGCTGAATCGTGCTCGACAGATTCACGCCTGGCGTCAGTATGCTGTTGTTGAAGAACGTACTCGGCGCAGTCGTGCCAATCTGAGTCGCCGCAGAATCGAGAAGCGCGCGAACGTATGTCAGCGCTTCGGCGCGACCGACGTAAACCGGCGCTGTCACGTTGAACGTATTGATCGGCAGTTTCTGATACGATTGTAGAGTCTCGCCGAGTGATTCGGCCTTTAGCGCAAAGGCGAGTGCCTTGAGACCACTTACCGTACCGGGCTCTATCTGCGACGAGAGGGCAGCGGCACCCGTCAGTAAGTCATCGGCCGTGCGAACGGTGCGATATTCGGAATTGAAAACGTTGTCTGCGATGCCCGTGCCTGGCGCGACGGAACCTTGCTCCGCGTCGCTGATGGAGATCAACGCGGCGCTTGTGGACGCGAATTCGTCGGTGACGAGCCCCGCCATGTAGGCAAAATTTCCGTAAGACTGTGCGAACCTTCCCTGAAGTCCCGTTGCCAGCGCGATCACACCATCGGGAGACGTCGTGA
>JANYKY010000105.1 GCA_025357975.1 Gemmatimonadaceae bacterium | reverse complement strand
TGCGAACATAAGGAACAGCAGGCGAGGCAAGTGAGCGCTGGCTCACTTGCACTAAAAGGAATCACCCGGCGTTTCGGCGATCACGTCGCCGTCAATGACATCTCGATCGAAGTTCCTTCAGGACAGCTATTGGCGCTCATCGGCGCATCGGGGTCGGGCAAGACTACGACACTGAGAATTGCTGCCGGCTATGAGACGCCGGACAGTGGGCAGGTTCTCTTCGACGATCGGGACATCACGAGCTTGCCGCCGCAGAAGCGCGGATTCGGCATGGTGTTCCAGCACTACGCGCTTTTCCCGCACATGACGGTGGAGCAGAACGTAGCGTTCGGGCTCGAAGCACGTGGAGTGGGGAAGCAAGCACGTCTGGAGAAATCTCGTGCGGCCCTTGATTCGGTAGGACTCGAAAAGGCCGGCCCTCGTCAGATCCAGTCGTTATCGGGAGGCGAGCAACAGCGAGTCGCACTCGCCCGCGCCCTGGTGATCGAGCCAAAGGTACTGTTGATGGATGAGCCGCTATCCAATCTGGATCCATTGCTCCGCCAGACGACACGTGATGAGCTGAGATCGATGTTGCATCGCGTGGGAGTTCCTGCGCTCTTCGTCACGCACGATCAGGAGGATGCGTTCGCGATTGCCGATCGCATCGCATTGATCCGTAAGGGGATTCTCCTGCAGGCGGGCACGCCCGAAGATCTTTACGACCGGCCCGCATCTCTCGGAGTCGCAAACTTTATCGGGCGCTCTACGATACTTACCGCAGAAGACCTCGGCGATAAAGTTGGAGTAACGATTGCGGGGCAGCGCCGTGAGTTCCTTTCTACCCGTCCGAACAGCGATCCTGCCCGCGTCCATTTCGCGAAGGTCGTGCTCCGTCCCGACGCTCTCGAGATTGCGCGTGACGGAGACGATTCAGCATGGCATGGCCAGGTAGTAAATCGGCGCTTCACAGGCGGAAGCGCTGTTTACCAGGTGAAGGTCAGCGACAATACAGTGCTCGAAGTCGAGTCCGCCAACATGGGCCTTCGTGAAGGAGATACGGCAGGTGTACGTGTTGCGCGGGAGCCTCTTCCAATAGTTGCGGGCGAGTGAACACCGGCCGATGAAGGAAGGGGACGCGCGCAGGAGCTGGCTGCTGGCTCTCCCGGTGTTCGCGCTATTGGTCTGGACAGTCGTCTACCCCAACATCGCTGTCGTCGCCGGAAGCTTTGCAAACGGCCTTGGAAACTGGCGGGAATTCGCATCGAGCCCAGCGGACAGGGAAGCGTTATCGACCAGCATCGTCATCTCGCTCGCTTCAGTTGTAGCGTCGCTCGCGATCGGAGTGCCACTCGCGTTTCTCCTGAGTCGTTTCGATTTCCCGGGGCGCAGGATTCTTCGCGCCGTCGCGACCCTGCCTGCAGCACTTCCACCGCTCGTCGGAGTGATCGCATTCCTGTTTTTATACGGTGAAAGCGGAGTCGTCACCCGGGCGATTCAACGATTATTTGGAATGGCGGAAGCTCCATGGAGACTGCAGGGCGTTCCCGCGATCATTTTTGTTCACGCTTACACGATGTATGTGTATGTCTTCCTCTTTGTGTCCGCAGGGCTCGAGCGATTCGATACAACTCTTGACGAAGCAGCGTCCGGCCTTGGAGCAAATGGTTGGCAGCGGCTGCGCTACGTAACACTGCCATTGCTCACGCCGGCACTCGCCGGCTCGATGCTCCTCGTCTTCATGACGTCACTTGGATCCTTCTCAGCGCCATACGTATTCGGCGGCGGTATTCGAGTGCTTGCAACGCAGATTGTCTCGTCCAAGCTGAATGGGTCGCTCGGGCTTGCGTACGTTGAAACGACGGTGCTTGCACTGAGCGCAGTCGCCGGACTCGGTTTGTTTCGCTGGCTCGAGGCAAAGCGAAAGTACACTTCGTCAGGTAAGGGGTCAGCAACAAGGCGGGTCATCACATCGCCGCGCGCCCGACTAGCTGCTGCCGTGCTCGCGACGATCACGGTGATAATCCTCGTGCTGCCGCATCTGATGGTGATCCTGGTGTCGTTCGCCGTGGATGGAGAGTGGACGACCCAGGTCATGCCACCCGCATACACGCTCGACAACTATCGCCGGCTGTTTTCGGAAGCGGAGCTATGGAGACCAATCGTCAACAGTGTATCGATGGCTGTGATCGCTACGGCGGCGAACCTCATTGTCTGCTTCGTCGCGGCCTATCTAATAGTTCTAAGAAAATTCAGTGGACGAAGAACTCTGGAAATTCTCGTCGCACTGCCCTGGGCCATTCCCGCTACAGCGATCGCGCTTGGACTTGCGGCAACCTTCAACAGAAACGATCTGCTCAGCGCGCGAGTCCTGCTCGTCGGGACGTTCTGGATCCTGCCACTCGCCTATTTCATTCGCGGAATTCCGCTCGTATCGACGGCGGTTGAAGGCTCTCTTCGCCAGCTCGACCCTGCCCTCGAGGATGCCGCCCGCGGACTCGGCGCATCGTGGTGGCTCACGATGCGGAAGGTCGTCTTACCGGCGGCGCGACCGGGTCTCGTCGCCGGTGCATTGCTTGCAGCCGTAACCGCAGTCGGCGAATTCGTTGCCGGAGTCGTGCTGTACACGCATTCCAATCGACCAATCTCGATGGAAATCCTCGCGCAGCTGAGGGCGCTCGCGTTCGGTACCGCGTCTGCCTACAGCGTTCTGCTCATACTGCTTGTGCTGCTCATGACTGTAACCGCGCGCAGCTTCGAAGAACGGATGGCATAGTGACAATCGTGCGGCCACGGATCGTGATTGTCGGCGGTGGTTTTGGCGGAATGTCAGCCGCGAAGGCGCTCAAGCGCATCGATGCAGACATAACGCTCATCGATCGCACCAATTACCATCTCTTTCAACCGATGCTGTATCAGGTTGCGACCGCGTCCCTCGCTCCCAGCGATATAACCGCACCCATCAGATATATCCTCAGAAACCACAAGAACGTCACTGTGCTTCTCGCTGAGGTGAACGGGATCGATGTGAACAGGAAGGTGGTGAGCGTTGATATTCCCGCTCGAGAGATTCCATACGACTTTCTGATTCTCGCGCCGGGCTCGCGCCACTCTTATTTCGGCCACACCGAGTGGGAAGAGTTCGCGCCGGGCCTCAAAGCTGTTGAGGACGCGTCAGAAGTACGGCGGAGATTCCTGCTGGCGTTCGAGCGGGCCGAGAAAGCGGCTGACCTCGAAGACCGTGAGGCGAATCTCACGTTCATAATTGTTGGTGGTGGACCGACGGGAGTTGAGCTATCCGGGGCGCTGCCGCCGATCGCGCGCGAGGCGCTGTACCGTGACTTCCGGCACATCGACACGCGCAAAACCCGTGTGATTCTCCTGGAGGGCGGTCCGGTAATTCTTCCATCGTTTCCTCAGGAGCTTCGCGACGTCGCGCTCAAGAGTCTGGAAGAGATCGGAGTCGACGTGCGCACCAACTCGGTCGTCACTGAGGTGAACGAAGACGGAGTGCGCATCGGGGACGAGCGCATTCTCAGCCGAACGGTTTTCTGGGCCGCAGGCAACGAAGCATCGCCGCTCGGTAAAATGTTGGGCGTACCGCTCGACCGCGCAGGGCGGGTGCTCGTCACCGATGACCTGTCGATACCGGGGCACGAGGAAGTGTTCGTCGCAGGAGATCTCGCGCATGTCATTCGCAAAGACGGCCGGTTGGTCCCGGGAGTCGCTCCCGCTGCAAATCAGGAAGGCGTAACTGCGGCAAAAAATGTCATTCGGATTCTGCGTCGTCAGCCGACTCGTCCGTTTCGCTATTTCAACAAAGGCGATCTCGCGGTAATTGGCCGGTCACGCGCCATCGCTGATTTCGGGAAGGTTCGATTCGGCGGGCGGATAGCGTGGCTGCTCTGGTTGTTCGTCCACATCATGTATCTGGTCGGCTTCCGCAACCGTGTGACTGTCTTCATCGAGTGGGCTTATAACTACTTCACGTATCAGCGCGGAGTGAGGCTGATTACGAATGCCGAGCGAAGGCGGCCTGCAGCTCCACTCCCGTGAATTCCCTAGGCTGCGATTCCGTCGGGAACCGGAGTCGGCTTCACTGAACGTCCGTCATCGACGCCGAGGACGAGAAATAGCGACGCCAGCACCAAGGTCGCCGATGTAAGAAACGGCACGGCGCGTCCGAGGTGATCGTAAGAGAAGCCGGCCCAGAGCGGAATTATTACCCGCGAAAGGCCTCCATATGTCTGCTGCACTCCCATATAGAGCCCACGTTCGTTGCTCGGGATAACTTTCGACAGGAGTGAAGTAACGCACGGAAAGGTGAACGCGGTTCCGAGGGGTACCAGCGCAATCCCGATTGCGAGCAGCACGTAATTGTGCACGAACGGGTATGACGCCAGACCCATCGCGAGCAGAACGAGACCGATTCGCGCGAGCCTCGCCTCGCCATATTTCGTGACTGCCCATCCAAGTATTCCGGCGCGCGTTATGACAGATATGACACCAATGTAGGTGAAGAAAATCCACACTTTTTTTTCGCCGATTCCAAACTGATCGGCGAGAAACAGCGGAAGAATTGCGGTGATAGCAGAGAACGATCCCATCGCAATGGCGTAGATCCAGATGAGTCTCGGGCCTGGCTCCTTCGCATGCGTGATGACTCTCATGATGGCTTCGCGCGAGGCGTTCGGCCTTCGCTTCGAAGTGCGCGCATCCTCCATGTCGCGCGATTCTCCGAGATATTTCCATGCGAACAGCATGTTGATCAGGCACAGACCCGCGGCCATCACACCTGGACCGGCGTGTCCAGCGAGCAATGCGAGAGACCCCATCGGCGGTCCGAGCGCGACGCCAACGTTCGTTGCGGCAGATAGCCATCCCAAAGCTTTCGCGCGATTCTCGGGCTCGGTTGCATCCGCTACGTAGGCTTGCACT
>JANYKY010000065.1 GCA_025357975.1 Gemmatimonadaceae bacterium | reverse complement strand
TGATCAGAGCGAACGTCGATGAGTGACAGCGTTCCATCGAGCTCGAGAATCCCGTTGGACTCTATCGCGGTGCGCGCAGCCATGTCGTACTCATCCGAAATATCGCCGATTACTTCTTCGATGAGGTCTTCCATCGTCATGATACCAGCGGTTCCGCCGTACTCATCGAGAACGACAGCCATATGCGCGCGCGTTCTTCGCAGATCATCGAGCACGCGCTCAGCGGGCCGGCTGTCGGGCACATAGAGAGCTTCACGTGTCAGCGCCGGCAACGAGAAGGGTGACCCGTCCTGCCTGAGCCACAAATCCTTCGCGAGGAACACACCGACGACATCGTCGAGTGATTCCCGATACACCGGATATCGTGAATATCGTTCTTCTCTCACGACGGACCACACTTCCTCTTCTGTGGCATCGATGTCGAGCGCAACAACCTCCGTGCGCGGACGCATGACGTCTCGCGCTTTTTTCTCGTGGAAGTCGAAGACGCCGGCCAGCATCGCGCTGTCCGACTCATCGAGCGTGCCGTGCGCGCGCGCCTGCATCACCAGCAGACGTAGCTCTTCGGGAGTGTGACTTTGCACCGTGGCAGCAGGATTGATCCCGAAAATGCGAAGAACTCCATTCGCCACCCCATCGAACATCCAGATCACGGGGCTCATCAGCCTCGTGAAAAAGACCAGCGGGCCACTCACGAACCTGCTGACGCCTTCGGGATTGACGAGTGCGATGCTCTTGGGCGCCAGCTCTCCGAACACTATATGAAGGAATGTTAGTATAAAAAAACCGACCGCCAACGACACGCCGGTGTGCACGCCGGTCGCCGCCTGCGGGAGACCGAACATCTGCAGACCCCGGTCGAGGACGACCGCGATCGCCGGCTCGCCCACCCAGCCGAGGCCGAGCGAAGCGAGTGTAACGCCAAGCTGGGTGCCGGCGATATAACGATCCAGATGACCCAGCGCCTTTTGAACGCTTCTCGCGCCACGGCCGCCCGCGTCGGCCATTTCGTCGATGCGGCTTCGACGCACCGCCACGAGGGCGAATTCGGCGGCGACAAAGAAGCCGTTGGCGAGTACGAGTAGCAAAACGACAGCGAGGCGGCCAGAGACCGCCCCAATTCCGATGCTCTCGGTTGGACCCTCTAGCAGGGCCAGGAGATTCATAACCATCAAATCTATATAGTAGTGGCCTGGAATTGACTGAATCGAGTGCCGCACCCAACTTGGACGCGCCTTAACCGATGAGGACCAGATCGAGACCGTAGTTCGCGCGAAATTCGCAAACTTTGACCAGCGCCGCGTTATTCGCGGGCTTTACATCGGGCGCGTGACACTGGCGACCATACTCTTCCTGGCCGTCGTCTCGGTGTGGCTGCGCGTAGACGGCCACTCGAGGCTCATCGCTGCGCTCGCCCTGATGGCCACGATGGGGTTCACGGCCGCGTCTTATATATGGACAGACCTCAGGCAGCATGCGCTATCGCAGGGCTTCTTCTACGTGCAGGTGATGTTCGACACCCTGCTCGTTACAGCTGCTGTCCACCTGACCTGGTCGGGCGAACAGTCGCAGCTTGCGCCGCTCTACATCCTCGTGATCGCGGTCGCAGCACTCCTCGTTGCCCCGGCCGGAGTGCCGCTCGTTGCCAGCCTCGGCATCGTTCTTTACTTCGCCGACGCCATGCTCCTTCATGGCGGCGAAGCAAATATCGCGCTCCTCATTCAGCTCGTGATATTCGCCATCGTGGCGCTTACCTGCGCCGTGATTGCCGCGCGTTTGCGTGCCGCGGGAAGTGAGCGGGAAGAGCTCGCGGCCGAGCTCGCCGAATTCCGGCTTCGTGAAAGCGACATGCGCCGGCTGACTGTGCGGGCTGAGCGTCTCGAAGGAGTCGCCGAGATGAGCGCGTCGATTGCGCATGAGATAAAGAACCCGCTCGCGTCGATCCGGAGTGCAGTCGAACAACTCTCGCGGATGCCTCGCGCGACTGAAGACGAAAAAATTCTCAGCGGCCTCGTCCAGCGCGAGTCCGACCGGCTCGCGCGAGTACTTACTGAATTTCTGGACTTCGCGCGTACGGGGATGACACATGTCGGCGAGCTCAATATCACGGACATCGCCCGGAACGCAGTTCGCCTCGCAAGCGAGCAGC
>JANYKY010000055.1 GCA_025357975.1 Gemmatimonadaceae bacterium | reverse complement strand
ATGGTGATGATACCCGCCGGCTGACATGAAGAGTGCCCCTGGATAGCTCCATACGATTTTGTCGAAACCAAGAGCCAAGTGATAAAAACGCGCGGCGTCGTCGATGTCATCCACGTACAGATGAACGTGCCCGATTACCGTTCCAGCCGGCATTCCCTCCCACTTTGCTCCCTTTGCGGCAGCAATGAGGTTCTCGACATCGAGCGGCTTTGTTGCCATCACGATCTGATCGTTCACCGCAGACCAGGTCGAGCGATCCCGATCAGCATAAACCTCTATCCCAAGACCATCCGGATCCGTCAGGTAGAGCGCTTCGCTCACCAGGTGGTCTGACATTCCTGCATAGGCACCAATTTCCGCGAGGTGTGCGACGAATGACCCGAGCGATGCCCGCTCCGGAAGCAGAATGGCGAAATGGTAGAGTCCGAGGAGTCCGCGACGCGGCACAGCGCGCGCGCCCTTGAGCTCATCGAGCTGAATCAGGGTGCGGTCATCTCCGCGGGCGCCGAGCCTGGCCGATGAGTCGCTGCGTGAGATGACGCGCATGCCGATTACGCCCTCGTAGTACTGAATCGACTTAGCGAGATCGGACACCTGGAGCCTTACGGCGCCGATACGTGTTTCTGCGGGGAGCCTGTAAGCCGGTGGCTTGATTCCGTAGCTATGTGTCATCTCTTCTGCCTGAGTGTATGGTCAATCGAAAATGCACCCGGACCGGCCAGGGCGAGAGCGATACAGGCCGTCATCAGCATGAGAACGAATTCGATGCCCTTGGGAACGAAAAATCCATTCTTCGCATGGAAAAGTACGATTGCCGTCATCATATCGATGGCCAGCGGAATTGCCACGAGCTGAGTGAACAACCCAAGCACGAGCGCGATGCCTCCAGCGAGCTCGAGAGTCGAAATAAGTATCGCGAACAAGTGCGGGATTGGGACGCCCATGCCGCCAAAAAACCCAGTCACTCCGGGAATCCCCATTGAAAAGAATTTCTGGTAACCGTGCATCGCGAAGACCAGTCCGGTCACAACGCGAAGAATTGCCAGGCCTGCGCCCAGGTTGCCGGGAACTTCAAGTGGTCGAACTGCCATGACGACTGCCTCCAGGGCGCTGCGGTGTATACATGTTTATTACTTCTTTGAACAATAGTCGTTGCAACGAGTATTGTAAAGTCGTCTGCCCGGCACCCATGATGCAAATGACAGGCGGAGATGACCGAACCCCTCTTGAAAGTGACCGACCGCGGCTTGTACTGCGAGGCGGGCGACTTTTACATCGATCCATGGATGCCGGTAGACCGGGCGCTCATCACCCACGCCCACGGCGACCACGCCCGCTGGGGGTCCCGCATCTACGTTTGCGCCGACGAATGCGCCCGTGTGCTACGCACGAGGATGGGCGCGGACGCCACGATTTCTCCGCAGCCCTGGCGCCAGACGTCGCTCGTCAACGGCGTGACAGTCTCATTCCATCCCGCCGGCCACATTCTCGGGTCCGCGCAGATCCGCCTCGGGTACCGGGGCGAAACCTGGGTCGTATCGGGCGACTACAAAACCGAGCCCGATCCAACCTGCACTCCGTTCGAGCCGGTTCGATGCAATGTCTTCATCACGGAATCCACCTTCGGCCTTCCGATCTACCGGTGGTCGCCCCAATCGGAAACCTTTGCCTCGATCGCAGCATGGTGGCGTACGAATCGCGAGGCCGGCCGGGCTTCTGTTGTGTTTGCGTATGCGCTTGGCAAGGCACAACGGTTACTCGCTGGGCTCGCCGATCAGGCGCCGGGTGAGTTCTATACTCACGGAGCGGTCGAGCGGCTGAACCGCGACTACCGCGAGTCAGGGGTCGCGCTGCCGCATACAACATACGCTGCTTCCGTTCCGAAGGGCCACGATTGGGGCGGCGCGATGATCGTCGCACCCCCGAGCGCGGCTGGGTCTACGTGGCTGCGACGGTTCGGCGCCGCTTCATCGGCATTTGCATCAGGGTGGATGAGGGTGCGAGGCGCACGTCGCCGAAGATCGGTCGATCGCGGATTTGCCTTGTCAGATCATGTCGATTGGCCGGCGTTGATGGATGCGGTCGACTCAACCGGGGCAGAGCGAATTCTTGTCACCCATGGTTATCGTGATTCCGTCGTGCGCGCATTGCGAGAGCGCGGCCTCGAAGCGGAAACACTCGCCAGCAAATGGGAAGGAGAAAGCGGCGAAGCAGACGGCGATGTCGAAGGTGTCGAAGAAGATGTTGTTCCTGACGACGAATCACTGCCCGCATGAAACGCTTCGCGCAGCTCTTCTCCGAAATTGACGAGACCACGCGCACGAACGAAAAAGTTGCTGCGATGACGCGGTATTTCATCGAAGCGCAACCAATGGACGCAGCGTGGGCAGTCTACTTCCTCATTGGGCTTCGTCCCAAGCGGCTCGTGCCGGTTCGCCGCCTCGCGACCTGGGCCATGGAAGAGTCATCGATCAGCGATTGGCTGTTCGAGGAGTCGTATCACGCCGTCGGAGACCTCGCCGAGACCA
>JANYKY010000471.1 GCA_025357975.1 Gemmatimonadaceae bacterium | reverse complement strand
CGCCAGCACGCCGACGTAGCCGAGCTCATCCATCAATCGCCCTGAATAATCTTCGGCCTGCTTCTGTAGTTTGTTGGACGCAGAGGGCGCCGGCGCGAGAGAAAATCTGAGTATTCCTTCGCTGTGATAGTTCTCGACCAGGGGATAGAAAGCAGTCTGACCATCGCGTGACCGAACTCCGATGATCGACAGCTCGCGCGAAAAATTCACCCACGATTCGATGATCGACGGAACGCCTTTCGCAGTGACCCACGCGTTGGCGACTTCATCCTTTCTCCGGATCACCGCCTGACCCTTGCCGTCGTATCCCTGCGTCCGGGTTTTCAGAACCGCAGGTAACCCGGTTTTTTCGAGGGCAAGCCGAACGTCGCTCATGCTGTCGACTGCGACGAAAGGCGCTGTTGGAATCTCAAGTCGCTCGAAGCAGCTCTTTTCCTTCCACCGGTCCTGTGCCGTCTGAAGCGCGATCAACGGCGGATAGACGGGCACCTTCTCGGAAATGAATCTTACTGCTTCAGCCGGAATGCTCTCGAACTCGTAAGTCGCAACGTCGATCCCATTCGTGAAGTGTGCGAGCGCCTCTTCATTGGTATAATCGGAAACGATAAGCTCGGCATAACGCCCAGCTGGCGCATTGGCGTCTGGCGAAAGAAATCGAAATTCGAATCCCAGCTTGCGACCTGCGAGCGCGAGCATTTGTCCGAGCTGCCCGGCGCCCATCACGCCTACTTTCACGCTGGCGCTGATGGATCGGGTTGGTCAAGCACTGCCTGAGTTTGCGTATCGCGGAATGCGTCGAGGGCCGATGCAAAGCTCTCGTCATGCGTCGCCAGAATTGCGGTCGCCAGAAGGGCTGCGTTGATTGCTCCCGCCTTTCCAATCGCCAGCGTGCCCACGGGGATTCCCGCTGGCATCTGCACAATAGACAGAAGAGAATCCACGCCCTGCAGCGCCTTCGATTCCACGGGAACGCCAAGTACAGGGAGCGTCGTCTTGGCGGATATCATTCCGGGCAGGTGAGCAGCTCCGCCCGCTCCGGCGATGATGACCTTCAGTCCACGACTCCTCGCGGCGGCGGCGTACTCGAACAGAAGGTCCGGTGTTCGATGAGCAGAAACCACGCGCGTCTCGTTGGCAACTCCGAGTGCATCCAGTGTCTCGACAGCGTGCCGCATGGTTTCCCAGTCTGATCGCGAGCCCATGATGACGCCAACGAGCGGATCAGTGCCAATCGTCACGACTGAAGTTGTTGCGCGGCAGAAGACTCGATCAACGCGCTGCTCTCGAGATCATTCAATGGGATCATCGTAACTCCATCGAGCGGTGCGCCCAATTCGGCGACATCGAGAAACGCATCGTCCACAACCGGCGTGCTCAGGTCAAACACAAGCTGGCTGACACGAACAAAGCTACGACGGTGATGCGGCGTGATTCCGTGCGAGTCGAGTCCGCGAATGTGCGCCTTGGTCGTGTACCCGACGTTGCGCTCCCATGTATATGCGGGATATCGCACGGCAAGACGCGCCATCAGCCTGTCGCGCGTGACCTTCGCAATAATCGAAGCACATGCGATTGTGTGACAGCGCGCATCACCGTGCACGATTGCCGTGTGAGGCACAGGCAAAGTTCGCATCGACTTTCCGTCGATGATCACGTGATTCGGCTGAATGTGAAGCCGGCCGAGGGCGCGTTTCATTGCGAGCACGCTGGCCTGGTAGATGTTCAATCTCTCGATTTCATGCACTGATGCAGCGCCGAGCGCGAACGCGAGCGCGCGCTCCTGAATTTTCTTGCAGAGTCGTACACGTTCATCAGCGGTCAGCATCTTGGAATCATCGACTCCGCGGATGGCGCGCATATCGGGGGGCATGATGACTGCGCACGCGACGACTGGGCCGGCGAGAGGTCCACGACCGACTTCGTCCACACCTGCCAAAAGGGGACCCCGCTCTAGGCGAAGGTCCCTTTCAATGTGCGTCCAGCGCTTCAGCTTGTATGGAGCGCGGCTCTTTGATTTCGGCCCCGTGAGGCCGGCTTCCGCCACGCTGGTTTCGTCTATCCGCATCATCCGCTAATCCTACAGCGGTGTGCGGATAGTCCGCTACGCCCCGGTGACGGGAACGCGAACCTGGACTTTGCGTTCCTTGATGCGGGTTGCCTTTCCAGTGAGATGACGCAGATAGTACAGCTTGGCCCGCCGAACCCGTCCTCGGCGCACTACGATGATTGCGGCAATCATTGGGCTATGCAGTGGGAAGATTCGCTCAACGCCAATTCCGCTCGAGATCTTCCGAACGGTGAACGTGGCGCTGACTCCGCTTCCGCGCGTGGCGAGGCAGACACCTTCGAATGCCTGAACGCGCTCTTTGTCACCCTCTTTGACGCGAACATTGACGCGAAGGGTATCGCCAGCACGAAATGGTGGCAAATCCGTGCGGAGCCACTCTTTTTGGGTTTCAATAAATGGATGCATAAATCACTCAGGGCAGGAGTTAACGGCCCGAAACAGGATCAATCTTGGGAGTAGTCATCCAAGTTAACCGAATCGAGGCAAGGATGCCAACCGGGCGGTCAGGCTCCGACGGATTGCGTATTCCGGACTAACTGCCACTTCGGACTTCGGATTAACTTCGGAGTGCCGACCTACTTCGGAGTGCCGACCTACTTCGGAGTGCCGACCTACTTCGGAGTGCCGACCTACTTCGGAG
>JANYKY010000464.1 GCA_025357975.1 Gemmatimonadaceae bacterium | reverse complement strand
GATGCGTTGCTCGCCTGGCGCTACGCGCTCGCACCAGCGAACCCGCTGAGCCGGCTGCCGCTGAGCGCGACGGTCGCGTCACCACCGTATGAGTCGCTCGTCGCTATGTTGGCAAACGTTCTCGTCGCGACGCCGGCGCTGTCGATTGTGCGCAGAGTTCTCACCGCGTCGAACGTCCGCCGGAAGAACGGCGTGAGCTGCACGGTCATCCGCTCTCCAGTGCGCTGGAGTCCAAGCTCGAGTGCACGCACATACTCGGGCTTCAGGTACGGATTGCCGCGAGAGAGGTTGAGAGGATCCGCAAAGTGGGGCGTTGGATCGAGAATATCAGTGTCGTCCGGGCGTCTGATGCGGGTCGAGTAGCTCAGCTTAACCTGGCGCGTGTCATCCACGTCGTAAGCGATCAGCGCACTTGGAAAAATGCTGTTGTACGGATTGTCGTACGTGGTGTTGCTCGTCGCCAGATGAAACTGCGTCGTGGCACGCTCGACACGAACGCCGCCCCGAAGCTGAAATTTTCCATGCTGGGCGTCGAGCATTCCGTAAACGGCATTTACGAACTGCCTGTATGTGAAATCGCTGATGCGCGTCGGGTCGGCGACATAGCTGGAGCTCAGTGCGTCAAAAACTCGAGTATCGAGAGTAGTATGGATTTTCTGCAACGATCCTTTGTAACCAGTCTCGATCCGCAGAGAGTTCGACAGCGGGTGCACGTAGTCCACTTTAAGTGAGCTCTCGCCCGGGTGTTCCCATGAAGTCTGCGACTCACGTGCGGTGGTTGCAATCGGCGTCAGGTCCAGAGAGAGCGTATCGGCTGCCACGCTACTCGGCCCCCCTTCACCATCGCGCGAAATGCGAAGCTCGCTCGATAGTTTGTGCCCCTTATCAGCGAAAGCATGCTTGTATCAAGCGTTGATTCGAAGTTGAACTCGTGGCCCGTTCCACTGGTGTTGCGATCGCTGTCAAATGCGCGCCCGAGGTCTGCCATTCCGAGTTGAATACTCTTCGCCAGTGTGTCGAGCTCTGGTGGCGCGGACGAAACCAAGATATTTTGATTCAACATTGTGCTCTCCTTCACAACGCCTCGCCTTGCGACTCCCCAGTTGCGGCGGGGCGTTGTGCATTAGTAAAGGTCTTTTACGTTGTGATTTTGTTCCGCACAGCACCTTGGCGTGCGGGTTCGGTCGGTCCGTCGTATTCCGCAGTTGAGCGAAAGACACGCTGACCGCCAATCCATTCGTCGAGCTCATGCGCGATATACATCACGCGGGCTCCCAGCTTGACGTACGGTGGTCCGCCTCCGCGGCAACGCAGCTTTGCCAAGGTGCTTCGAGAGAGGCGGACGCGATCTGCTGCTTGGGCAGGTGTTACGAGAACTGTTGGCATTTTTATCTCCTTCTTCTCAACCGGTTGATGCAACAGCTGCGGATAATACCTCGGCTGGAGTTCGCCAGTCTAGAGTCTCACGCGGCCGGGTGTTCAGCTTTCTTGCTACTACGTCAAGTTCGCGCTGGGTCACACTGCTTAGATCCTCTCCTTTCGGAAAGTACTGACGAAGTAAGCCATTGGTGTTCTCGTTTGAACCCCGCTGCCATGGACTGCTTGGATCGCAGAAATAAACCTGCACGTCCGTAGCTACAGTGAAGGCTTGATGCTGAGCCATTTCCAATCCGCGATCCCATGTCAGAGACTGTTTAAGACTCGCCGGCAGCTGCTGAATCTTTCGAGCCAAGGCTTTTACAACGGTCTGAGTATCACGCGTCGGCAAGCGGATCAGCATCACGTAACGAGACTGCCGCTCCACGAGAGTGGCGATGTTTGACTTCTTGTTTCCAGCAAGCAGGTCTCCTTCCCAGTGACCAGGCACTGCACGATCCGCCACTTCCGGCGGCCGTTCGCTGATCGATACCGCACCGGGAATCTGGCCTCGTCCACGGCCGGTTCTCTTCGCACGTGGACTCTGTCTCACGCCGTAGCTGCGCCTCAAATGTCCCGTCAGCTCCTTCTTCAGCTCCCCTCGAGTTTGCACGTACAACGTGCGATAGATCGTCTCGTGCGACACGTGAAGGCTCTGATCGTCAGGATAGGTTCTCACGAGCCACTTACTGATCTGCTCAGGCGACCAGTCATCTCGTAGCTTCCGCCACACCATGCATCGAAGCTTCGGGTCGTTCGCCAATCGACAGATCTTGGGCCGGCGTGCTCGATCCCACGCCTCGATATCGGCAGCTTGTGCGCGGTACTTCTCAGCTCCACCATTCCGAAGAATCTCGCGACTGATGGTTGAGGGCGCACGCCCAATTCTTCTGGCCAGGCTTCTAACGGACTCGCCCGCCACGATGCCTCGCGAAATTTCCTCTCGCTCACTCGAACAAAGCACCTTCGGAGAACGGTGTCGCTGAGCCGGAGGAATACCGCCGCGACGCATAACCAGATATGTCACCGCCGGAACGGACCGGCTCAACTCCTTAGCAATGTCCGGGTAGAGAGCGCCCTCTCTCCAGCGCTTCCAAACCACAGCTTGCTCCGCCTCAGTAAAGGGTACTCTTTTTCTTCGTCGTCCCACACAACCTCCGATGAATGCGTGAATCTGTTGCATTCACCGGTTGAGATCACCAACATGAAAAGAAAAACCATCTCTCCATACTTGCGCGCCCTTCGAAGAAGATCAGCACTTTCGCAGGAAGACATTGCCTTTCTCCTCGGTGCCTTCACCGGAACCCGCGTCTCTCGCCACGAAACCGGCGCGTGCGCCCCGCCCCTGGAGGTCGCCCTCGCATACGAAGTCATCTTCGGAGCCGGCATCGCTGAAATTTATGAAGACGAGTTGCTGAGGATAGCGGAGCACGTTCGCAAACGCGCACGAACGCTGCATGAGAGCTTGGCGCACCGCTCGAGTGATCCGCGCCGCGAGGAAAAGCGAGCCGCTCTGGAGCAGATCATTAGAAGGTGTTCATCTAACAAACGGACATGAAACGGAGAACATTACGACTACTATCAATCGACCTGACCGCCAAAGGCTTCGGCTTCGCTCTTCTCGATGTGAAGCTTGGCCTTCTTGATTGGGGTTTCAGCGCCATGCCCGCGACAGACGACAACATCTTCATGACACGCGTCGTCGCGAGGATCGACCGTGGCCAACCCACCGCCCTTGTTCTCGAAAACTTTGCACCGACAAAGGGAAGGGAGAACGCTCTAAGACAG
>JANYKY010000386.1 GCA_025357975.1 Gemmatimonadaceae bacterium | reverse complement strand
CAGTTCCAAAGTAGCTGACAGACATCCATATCTTGAGAGCACGGGAATAGCGGGTGAGCTGTTCTCCTCTATCGGCAAAATTGACTTCTTCTCTTCCCGCTTCGACGTCCTTGAGATATTCGGGCATGATGCGGAATGCGTCGCTCAACGTTGCCGGGTCGCGAACCATCAGGCAGCCACATTCGAATGGCACGAAGAGCCACTTGTGAGGATCGAGTGTCAGACTGTCGGCGCGCTCGATGCCACTCAACATTCTCTGGCCCTCTGCCGTAAGCGCCGCAAAGCCGGCATACGCCGCATCAACATGCAGCCATAACTTTTCGCGCTCACAAAAGTCGGCGATCAAGTGAAGGGGATCGACCGAACCCGAATTCGTCGTTCCGGCGCTCGCAACGATCATGAAAGGATCGAGGCCGCTATTGCGATCGGCGTTTACCACTCGCGCAAGATCTCCAACGTCGATGCGGAATAGCTCATCCATCTGCACAACGTGAACGTTGTCACGTGAGATTCCGGCGATCCATGCGGCCCGAACTACTGACGAATGCGCTTGCGCTGACGTGTACACAACCAACTCGCGGATGTCACTTCCCTTCTCAACCGCCGCGTGCCTGGCAGCGACAAGCGCAGTGAGGTTTGCCCCGGACCCGCCCGACGTCAGGATCCCGCTCGCGCCAGCGGGCATGTTCATCCACTCGCGAAACCACTCGAGTACGACAATCTCCAGCTGATTCGGTCCAGCTGCAACTGGCCACACACCTGCAAAAAAGTTGTAACCGGTTGCAATCCAGTCCCCGAGCAGCGCTGGAAATGTCGGACAACTTGGAACGTAGGCGAGAAAGCCAGGATGAGGCTCGCGCGCATGATACGGAAATACATTTTTTTGGAGCGACCCAATCAGAACTTCGAAATCTGTACCATTCGCAGGGGGCGGTGAAAGCAGCGCGGCGCTCAGGTCATCGCGCGGCGCTGTCGCAATTACAGGCTGATCCCGAATGCCAGCGAGGTGCTCGGCGATGATGTCCGTGACCCGGTAGCCAAGCTGCCGCATCGTTGCCTGATCGAGGTCCAGCGGCGACCGAGTCATTGATTGTTGCTGTTGAGGACGACGAGTACTTCCAGTTGCTGGCCGTTACCTGGCTGATCGATTCACTTGACCCGAAACGGCAGCGAATATTCTCTGTTGTCCCACTGCATGCGAATGGCTCCCCCGTTGCCCTGAGGGAGCACCGCAATAGTGAACTCCTCAACCGTCTTTGCAGGCACTCCCTGATTCAGATCGACGCGTGCAAAATCTCTTGATGCATCGTACTCAGTTCCCCACTGGCCCGTCTGCTTGTTGATGATGAGCTTTGCGCCGGACGCGGTCGGCAGAGTCCATAACGTGTACTTCCCGGCGGGTATAACTGTATTTCCAAACATGAGATCGGCAGTAGTCGTCAATTGGGTCGCAGCGTTGGCGCCAGTTCGCCATACCTGGTTGAACGGGACGACGTTGCCAAAGATTGCGCGGCCCCGCCTGAATGGGCGGCTGTAGGCTATCTCGATATTCGACTTACCAATCGCCGCTCGCACTGTATCTGGCGGGGACATCTGCCCGGCTGCGCCTCTCGCTGTTTCGATCGACGCCCAGTTTTTTGCGAGCGCATCGAAATTGAGATCCGTTACTCTGCGTGTGATTGTCTTGATCGTTGTCGCAGTCGCGTCAACGCCGGTAATGTGACCTGACGCATCGACGCTCGCACGCTCGATCCACCCGGGAGAGAAACTGCTATTGAAAATGACTGAGTCGCGACTTCGGCGAAGCAGCGATATCGTGTTGTTGGGGCCAGCGTTCGCGGCAAGCGTTGTGACGACCACACTGTCTCCTGCCGGAGGCGGATTGAACGCGAGAAGCTGCTCGTAAATTGCGTAGGACGGCGGCTCGGACGGAAATGCAGGGCCAACGCGACCGTGATAGGACCGCTTCCCGCCGCTCGTCGTGTCTGCCTTCCCGGCGCGTTGCACTTCTATCGTGCCCGCACTGTCGCCGATCAGCGTGACCATCGAAAGCATTGGTGGGGTCGTCGGATCCGCGCCCACTCGGCGGGTCACGAGGGACATTCCCCTGAACCGGCCGTTGCCAAGATCTGCGACGTAGTGCAGTACGCGCACTCGTGGATATCGCAGAAGCACGTCGCCTTCGAGCTTGTCACCAGATCGGGTGTAACGCTCGACCGCAGCCGTGTCCACGCCGAGCGTCGAAATAAATAATCCCGACTCGGCGGGTGCTTGGGCGCCGAGTGATCCGGCAGCTGTGAGCGTGATAGCCGCTAATAAAATCTTCGCTGACATTTTACGAATCCGATGGAGTGGGAGCATTGGCATAGACGTTCTGATAGTGGGACGTTGCCGTCGGATTTGCAACTGGACTCAGAGCTGCCGCATCCCCTCGTCGCCGCCCCACAGCGGGACTGCTTTCCCGTCAGCGTCTTCATAGAACTGAACTGAACCAGGCGAGTAGGTCTTCGCGAGCATGATAATCTGGCCGGTGTGCATGGCGAAGTGCTCCACGACGTGATAGATGGCTTCGAAGGCAGTCGTCTGACGTCCCTGAATCGTGCAGCGCGTCGGAAGATCACCTTCGCGCAGCGTGGCGAGGACTTTGTCCGCGTCTTCGGTCGACGAGCCGAGAAGAGCCAGGAGGTCGGACACGTTCGGGCCGATGGTGGCCGCGAATTCTCCTGGTCGATCTCGACTTTCCGGAGCCCCGCCGATTCCCGAAACAACCCATTGCCGAACATTGCCGGCAAGATGCAGCAGCAGATTTCCGATGCTGTTGGACTGATCGTTCGCGCGACGCCAGACGTCGTCATGCGAAAGCGAAGCAGTTGCGAGGCGAATCTTGGTCGGGTATTCGGTGGCCAGATAGTACCGGGATTTCTCGATAAACAGCTTTGAGATCATCCCACAATATGCAGA
>JANYKY010000367.1 GCA_025357975.1 Gemmatimonadaceae bacterium | reverse complement strand
CCGGACCGTTCGTGCGCGCCGGATTGAATGCGGAATGGATCAGTATTTCGGCTGCAGGCCGCATTGCGTATTCGGTGCCGATCCGGCGGGAGAACATCTGGGCGGTACAGATTCCACGTGACAAGCCTCTGACGCTTTCGTCCGCAACGCCCATCACCACCGGTAACCAGATAATCGAGACTGTGACGGCGTCGCCCGACGGGAAGTGGCTCGTGTACGACAGCAATCTTCATGGAAATGCTGACTTGTATCGGTTGCCGTTGCCCGCAGGGGCACCCGCCGAGCGACTGACAGCAGATGAGAGACCGGAGTACATGGGTACGCTTTCTCCCGACGGACGCGAGCTGGCGTGGCACCGGTGGCAAAATGGCGCGCGGCGACTTGTCGTAAAAGCGCTGGACAGTGATTCCGCTCAGCAAATTATTCAAGACGCGGGTGATCAGGGAGGGCCGCGTTGGTCGCCAGATGGCTCGGCGCTTGTTGCCTGGAGTCACAACAAGGAAGAAGGTGCGGTTTTCGTGGTGCGTCGCGATCGCGGCGGTAAGTGGCAGCGCCCATCCTGGAAACTGGAGGGAGGGCAGCTCCCGGCGTGGTCGCGTGACGGTAGAACTATCGGGTTCGTTCGCTACAACGGCGCTATCGAGACCATTCCTACCGACTCTGGCGTGCAGAAAACAGTTTACAAGCCCCGACCTGCGAGCGACGACCCGCTGGCTCTGTATCTCGCGTGGAGTCCAGATCCCAATGTCATCTGGTTCACGGGTCAGGAGCCATCCGGACACGCAGGCATCTGGGCATTGTCATTATCCAACGGAACAGTCCGGCTTCTCGTGCATCTCGACGACGCGTCGGGCAAATTGAACGGCCCGTGCATTACCGCGGACGAGCACCGGTTTTATTTCACCCTCGATGAGCGCTTCAGCAATGTCAGATGGGCTGAGCTTGTGAAGAAGTAGCACGCTGGTAGTCGCTGCGATAGCGCACCACAGCGAGAAACCAGGACCGCTATGTCCAGTCGCCATGAGCAATCCCGCGTACGCAGCCCCTGACGCCTCCGACGATTCAGTAGCATCATTGACCGCGACGTTCCACGAGCGTGCCGTCATTCGCTGAAGTCGCCTTCGCCCATCGGCGGCCCGCTCTCGTGCCGGTCAAAATAATGCGTGTATCAGCTGTGCTCGGAGTTGTCATTTTTTTTGCTTCCGCAGGATGCGGCCGCGACAAGACAGCGGGAGGCGCATCAAGCGGCTCATCAGCAGGCAACCCTAATAGTGCCGCGGATTACACCGCCCCGCGCAACAGTGGCGGCACGGGTTCCGCCGACGTGACATACAAACACGGAGTTCAGCTCGTCGAGCAGAAAGACGGAATGAACGCCTTGATCAGCGTCAGCACGGACGGCTCCACACTCGTCTTCGATCGCACGCGGGGGGGATTCCCCGCTCTCAAGGATGGCGATGTGTTCGTCATCAAGGGACTTCTCGCGCGAAAAGTCCTCGCGTCAATGACTGATGGAAACGAGCTCGCCGTCCTGACGATTCCCGCGGGGCTTACCGACATCATTACCGACGGAAAGATCCGCTTGGAGGCGCCAATACGATTCGGCAGTGGGCAAACTGCTTTTGCGCCGAGCCGATCCGGAAATGCGGGCCGAGTGGCTGACTTGTTTGTACCGCAGCTCTTCGCGCAGGGGCCAACCGAAACGCGTCGTCAGCAAGCTGAGAAGGCTGGCGTAAAAGACGCCTACGGAAACCTTGCATCAGCCCCATTTAAGGCGGTACTGAGCGGATGGGAGACTAAATTCTCAACCGATCCGGAGCCCGGTAAACTCAACATCCATCTTCAGCTGAAGAAGTCGCTGGCTGGCGTGGCAGCAGTCATTGCCGGAGAGGGGTACGTCTCGGATTTCGATTTCTCGTCTGACATCGACGTCGAGCGCAGCGTTGTACAGAAAGTGAAAATTGGATACAAGAAATTCAACGGCCTGATAAACTTCACCTGGGAGATTCAGACGACCGAGGGTGGGTCGCTTCGTGGGAACGCGAAGATGAAACTCCCCGCCGCCATCGAGATTCCACTTTACCAATACCTCGGCGGCTTACCTCTCTTTCTGGAGATCAGCTCTGCCGTGATCATCAAGCCGGCCTTAGGAGCTGGTAACGAGTTCAGCCGCGGTGGATTTCGGATTACGTGGGACGGATATCAGAAGTTCGGCGCGGCTGAATTCGTTACCAGCGCCTAACGCCGGCTTGATTATCACGGCAGAGCTGATCTC
>JANYKY010000308.1 GCA_025357975.1 Gemmatimonadaceae bacterium | reverse complement strand
AGGTGAATCGGCATGTCGACAACGGTATTTGCCGCAAGCTGAATTACCACGCCATCTTCTGCACGTGCAGCATTCAACGCAGTGAAGCTGCTGCTTTCTGGCGTGGCGAGCTTCGCGAAATGCCGCTCTACGACCTGGCTGCCGTTCTCGATCTCGGACGCCAGTGTCGTAATTGAAAGTCCATCGGGCAGCAATCCCAACGCCCAGCGTGAATCAACACGGCCGTTCACGATCACAACAGTGTGGCAATCCAGTCCAAAGCTGATCCGACGCAAGACTTCAGGTCCGACAGGCGAGCCTTCTGCCGCATTGTGAAACGTTCGATTTGCGATGGGCGCGACGTTCGTGAAATGCCAATCCTCGTTTTTCATCGACGGATATCCCATCGACTCGAACGCCTCGAGCGAATACTTGCGCAGAGACTTGAGCCACGACGGCTCGTGTGAAGTAGCCACTGCTGTCACGCCGCTGCACCGGGAATCCAGTCGTAACCGCGTTCCTCGAGCTCGAGCGCGAGTTCCTTGCCGCCAGATTTCACAATGCGGCCCTGCGCCAGCACGTGAACCTGATCGGGAACGATGTAGTTGAGCAAACGCTGATAGTGCGTGACGACAATCGTCGCATTGTCGGGACGACGAAGTGCATTGACTCCATTCGATACGACCTTTAGTGCATCGATGTCGAGGCCGGAGTCGGTCTCGTCGAGAATCGCGAGGCGAGGCTCGAGCACTGCCATCTGCAGGATTTCATTGCGCTTCTTCTCGCCGCCAGAAAAGCCGGTGTTTACCGAACGGTTCATCATCGCCTGGTCCATCTCGACAATTTTTGTCTTCTCTTCCATCAAATCGAGGAATTCGAGCGGATCAAGCTCGGGCATTCCCTTCGCTTTCCGAATTTCGTTGTACGCAGAGCGAAGGAAATATGCGTTCGTTACACCGGGGATCTCGATCGGATATTGAAACGCCAGAAAGATTCCTTCCTGCGCGCGCACTTCGGGATCCATCTCGAGAAGATTTCTCCCATCGTACATGACAGTTCCTTCGGTCACCTCATAAGCAGGATGGCCGGCCAACACCTGCGCGAGCGTGCTTTTTCCTGACCCGTTCGGGCCCATCACAGCATGGATCTCGCCGGCCTGAACGCTCAGGTCGATGCCCTTGAGAATTTCTTTGTCGCCGATGTTCGCGTGCAGGTTCTTTATTTCGAGCACTAGTCCTGTTCCTTGATCTGTATGATGGTGCAAAAAAACGTTGCGCGCCCTCCGCTACGCTCGATGGGACGCGTCACCTGCTCCCTGCTGATCTGGCTGCCTGCATCCTGCCACTGCACTCGCTTCGAAACGCCTGACAGCAGTGAGCAGGTAGCTGCTCAGCAGGCAGCAGGCAGCGCGTCCACAGCCAAGGACGCAGCGGGAGCGCGATTAGTGTGACTATCCAACTGATCCTTCGAGCGTGATCCCAAGCAGCTGCTGTGCTTCAACCGCAAACTCCATCGGCAAATTCTGAAAGACCTCGCGACAGAATCCCGATACGATCATGCTCACAGCATGCTCCGCGCTGAGTCCTCGCTGCTTGCAGTAGAAAATCTGATCTTCACCGATTTTGGATGTCGAAGCTTCGTGCTCGAGTGTCGCTGTGTTGTTCTGCACTTCGATGTACGGAAAAGTGTGCGCTCCGCACTCGTTTCCGATCAGCATCGAGTCGCACTGAGTGTAGTTACGAGCGTTCGTCGCACGCGGAAGAATCTTCACCTGCCCGCGATAGCTGTTGCTGCCGTGACCGGCCGAGATCCCTTTCGACACGATGTTGCTTTTCGTGTTCTTTCCGATATGGATCATCTTCGTGCCCGTATCGGCTTGCTGGTGATTGTTCACGACCGCCACTGAGTAGAACTCGCCGGTCGAATTGTCACCCTGCAGGATGACACTCGGGTATTTCCATGTAATTGCTGACCCGGTCTCGACCTGAGTCCACGAAATCTTGGAGTTGACCCCCGCACACTTGCCGCGCTTCGTCACGAAATTATAGATGCCACCAACGCCATTCTTGTCACCGGCGTACCAGTTCTGGACAGTTGAGTACTTGATCGAGGCATTGTCGAGGGCGATTAGCTCCACCACGGCCGCGTGCAACTGGTTCGTGTCCCTCCGCGGTGCGGTGCAGCCCTCGAGATAGCTGACGGAAGCCCCTTCGTCCGCAACGATCAGGGTGCGCTCGAATTGACCAGTATCCGCGCTGTTGATGCGAAAGTAGGTAGAGAGCTCCATCGGGCACTTCACGCCCTTCGGGATGTAGCAGAACGATCCGTCGCTGAATACCGCGGCATTGAGTGCCGCGTAAAAGTTATCGCTGTGCGGAACCACTGTTCCGAGGTAGCGTTCGATCAGGTCGGGATGACTCTGCACTGCCTCGCCGAATGAGCAGAAAACAATTCCGTGGCGGGACAGCTCTTCTTTCATCGTCGTGCCCACCGAGACGCTGTCGAAAATCGCGTCCAACGCGACCCCAGACAGCTTTTTCTGCTCGTTCAGTGAGATTCCAAGCTTTTCGTAAGCCCGGAGCAGTTCGGGATCGACCTCATCGAGGCTTTGAAGCGGCTTGACGCTCTTCGGAGCCGAATAGTAGATGATGTTCTGGTAGTCGATCGGCTCGTAGTGGAGGTTGCCCCAATGCGGCTCTTTCATCGTAAGCCAGCGGCGGTAGGCCTTTAGCCGCCACTCCAGCATGAACGCGGGCTCATTCTTCTTGCTCGAGATCAGACGCACTACATCTTCATTCAATCCACGTCCAATCGTGTCGCTTTCGACGTCAGTCACGAAGCCGTAAGCGTACTCTTTATTTACCAGTGATTCTATTGCCGAGCTCATGCTAACTCCTTGGCGTTACAGCACTTCGTGACGTAGATTGAATCCTAAGTAACTTTGTCGGGATAGTCAACGGAATGGCACTTTCAAGCGTGTTCGAAGCGGTTGCATCGGTAGCTCAGATTCCTCGAGAAGGAGTGCTGCCAATCGTCAAATCCGACGGCCAGCGAGTCTGCCTCATCCGGAGTCAGGATCGCATCTCAGCCGTGGCCGATAATTGCACTCATCAGGACTTCGAGATGTCGCTCGGAGATGTCCTTCCTGACGGATCGATTCAATGCGCCTGGCACGGTGCGAGGTTCGATTGTGCCACCGGCGAGGTGAAGCAAGGGCCCGCGATGTCACCGCTTCCGGTATTTGAAGTCCGAGTGGAAGGAGATGCCATCCTTGTGGGACCTGTCGCAACGCGATTAGGCGCGGGGCATCAGCCGTGCGTGGCAAGCGTATCCGGAAGTGACCCATGAGCTGGAAGGCCGATTTCCCGTTGCTTGTCAGGAATCCTGGCCTTCATTACGTGGATTCCGCCGCAACATCGCAGAAGCCGACGGTGGTTCTGGACGCGATTCGCAATTTTTATGAGACGGCCAATGCTAATCCGCATCGCGGCGCCTACGCACTTTCGGTTGCTGCGACAGATGCTTACGACGATGCGCGTCAGCTCCTCGCGCGCTTTCTCGGGGTGGCCGACGCGGATGCGCTTATTTTCACTCGCGGCACGACTGAATCGCTGAACCTCGTGGCGACTTCGTGGGGGCGATCGAACCTCGCCGCCGGAGACGAAATCGTAGTCACGGCGATGGACCACCACGCCAATTTCGTCCCGTGGCAGCAGCTTGCGATCTCGATCGGCGCGAAGCTTAGAATCTGCGAGCTCACCGCGGACGGCAGGATCGATCTTCACTCACTCGCTTCCCTGCTAAACCGAAAGACCCGTGTCGTTGCGTTCAACCACGTATCGAACGCACTGGGCACCATCAATCCGGTCGGGGAAATCGTCAGAATGGTCCGCGACCACACGGCGGCAATTATTGTTTGCGACGGCGCGCAGGCCGTTCCTCACATGACCGTCAAGTTCGATGATCTGGACGTGGATTTCTACGCGTTCAGTGGCCACAAAATGTGCGGACCAATGGGAATCGGCGGCCTGATTGGCCGACGAGCCCTGTTCGACTCGATGCCACCATATCAGACCGGTGGTGACATGGTCGAGTTCGTCCACGACGACGTAACGACATGGAACGCACTTCCTCACAAGTTCGAGGCAGGCACCCCAAACGCAGCCGGAGCTGTTGGTCTCGCCGCGGCCGCCGCATATCTAAGCGCAATCGGCATGGAAAATGTCCTGAGGCACGAGCAGGCTCTAGTGGCAGAGGCGTCCGAACGGCTTGCGGCAATCGAGGGTATTACGATCTATGGTCCATCCTCGGCAGACCGAAGTGGAGTGGTGAGCTTTACTCTGGATGACGTGCATCCGCATGATCTTGCTACGATTCTCGATGGTGATGGAGTCTGCATCCGCGCCGGCAACCACTGCGCGCAGCCACTCATGCGACGCCTCGATGTCAGCGCAACCGCTCGTGCATCGTTCTACGTTTACAATGACACGAGTGACATCGATGCCCTCATAGAAGGTGTATTGAAGTCAAAGGAGATTTTCGGACATGCCGTCGCCTGAGCGATCAGCACAGATTGGGGCGCTCTATCAGGAGATGATCCTCGATCATTACCGTCGGCCGCGAAACAAGGGCGATCTTGCCAATGCTGAGCAGACGGTTGTGATGAAGAACCCGTTGTGCGGCGACGAGATCGCAGTGCATGTCAGCTTCGACGGCGACACTATCAGCGATGTTCGATTTTCCGGTCGCGGCTGCTCAATTTCACAGGCATCCGCGTCCATGATGACGCAGCTCGTAAAAGGAAAGCCGCTGTCGGAGATCGAGCACATCCGCACGAGGTTCCGTGAGATGGTGATGGGTGACCAGGCAGCTGGCGAAGACGCATCGCTGGGGTCCGCCCGCGCCCTTGGTGGAGTTTCGCAATTTCCTGCGCGAGTTAAATGCGCACTGCTGGCGTGGAATGCGCTGCAGACCGCGATGACAGCACACGCCGAGTAGAGGAGTTTGGAGCCGATGACATTTCCATCATTGGTTCGGAAGTTGTTTGTCGCCTGCGCACTCCTGCCTGTAGCCGGTGCAATTCTCGGTGGCCAACAGCCCGGCGATTCAGCGAGAGCGCACCGCAAGGCGGTTGGAGAGCAAAGCGATTTTGAGCTTTACCGGCGACAGACTCTGCCTGTGCGGGAAGTGGATGCGGCGGTGCACACCTGCGATGCATTGATCGGAAGATTTTGCCAGTGGAACTCAGTCGATGACACAATTCCGCCGGCTGAGCCTCGAGGGATCAGGAAACGCCGCGAAAAGCTCGTCAAGGATTTTCAGGCGCTATCTCAACGTGCCCCGCACGACGGCTGGATTACGGGGCAGAGGGTGCGCTATCTCCTCGAATCTGGAAATGATTCCGCGGCCGTAACCGTCGCAAAATCCTGTTCGGCAAATGAGTGGTGGTGTGCAGCCCTGCTGGGTTTGTCCCTTCACGAAAGTGGCAAGGGAGTTGAAGCAGACTCGGCCTTTAGTCACGCCGTTGCCACGATGCCTGAACAGGAGCGGTGTCTGTGGACTGATATGTCATTCGTTCTGACCGCCGCTCAACGAAAACGGTTTGGCCAGGTTGGTTGTGGGAAAAACGAGCAGCTGGCCGCACGGTTGTGGTGGCTCGCGGATCCGTTCCTCTCAATTCCGGGAAATGAGAGGCTTGCCGAGCATTACTCCCGTCAGACGATGGCGCTGGTGCTTCAACCGACGACGAATGCCTACAACATTCGCTGGGCCGACGACCTGCGCGAAATGGTTGTGCGTTACGGATGGGCAAGGTATTGGACCCGCGGCCCGGGCTCTGTTCTCGACGCGTACAGCGGGGCTGTGTCCGGTCACGAGGCCACACCGAACTACCATTTCATTCCTGCGTCGTGGCGAGTTGATTCACTTGCCTCGATAACCTTCGAGCTCGATCAACAGAGATCGGCCGAGCGTTATGCATCGATGTTTGCGGGGCGCCTGAAAGAGGTAAATCCGCAGATTGCGGTGTTCAGGCGTGGCGATTCGGCCGAAGTCGTCGCGGCTTACGATGTGTCGAAGGACAAGGAGCTTGACACAGCCGGCATTGCGTCGTCGCTCGTACTGGCAACGGATGAAGCATCGCCGCCAACCATTGTTTCCACTGTCGGTCCGCGGGCGGCGATGTCCGTTCGAGTGGATGGACGGCCACAACTTCTGAGTCTCGAGCTGATGCGATCAGATGCGCGTCACGCCGGACGCAAGCGTACTGGTGTCTGGCTCCCGCCCAAGCCAGCTGGCGGCATTGCGCTCTCTGACATTCTGCTTTTTGAGCCAAATGCTGCAGATGTGCGGGATCTCCCACAGGCACTGCCGCTCGCGATCGGCAGCAACATCGCCAGGCGCGCCAAGCTCGGTGTTTACTGGGAAGTGTACGGCTTGGCGCGAGCGGACAGTGCCTTGCCGATGTCGCTGACGTTGACGCGCGTCAATCAGGGCCCGCTCGATCGCATCACGCAGGCGATCGGCGTAAAGCCTCGCATCGAGCCACTCAGTATTACCTGGAGAGAGAACCCCTCTCTTGGAAGCGTCACGACTCGGTCGGTTGTGCTCGATCTGTCGTTGATTCCGCGTGGCTCCTACGAGCTTCGGGTTACGGCTGCTCCGTCTGGTCAGGCTGCTGCGTTTGCTACTCGTACTATCGAGATCGAATAGGCATCAAAGACAACTGCCTTTACACGGATCAACAACGCGGAACGGCCATCAGAAACTATCATAACGATTGGCAGCGAAGCTTATGCAGTTACGCGCGCCTGGAAGGCGATTCGTTTTTAATTTTTAATTTTTTAATTTTTATTCTTGTCCCTGATGGCTGTTCCCCGATTCTGATCCGTTGAAACGCAGTTGACCTTTATCCGCGCCAGTCCGCCCCAACTCCGCCCAACTCCGCGGCAAAAGTGCGTATCTGCAGAGGGAACGGAAAAGGTTGGCATCACTGGAGCTCGGCATACAGGGACCTGAACCCATAGTAAAGAAGAGTCCCGATCACCAGAGCGCTCGCATAACCATACGGCAAACCGTTAGCGATGACGCCGGTCGCAAGAACAATGAAAAAATCACGGCGATTGGCGGCCTCTGATCGCGTGAACAGCATCAACGACACTCCCTCGAAGAAGAGCAGAACGCCGAGCACGGGCAGCGGAAAGACCTGAACGACTTGCTGAAACCCGGCTGCGAAGAACAGCCCGAGAATCAGGAACAGCGTGCCGTAGATGAGGATCGACCCGCCGGTGCGTGCGCCGAACGTGTAGTGCCCGATCAGGCCACCCGAGCCATGACACGTCGGCACTCCACCGAAAAATGGATTGACGAGGTTCATCGCCGCGTAGGTGAAGCTGAGCTTTCGGACGCCGATGTCGCGCTCGGGAAATAGATCTTCCACAGCCTGTTTCGTCGCGAGAACTGAATTGCCAAGTGACAATGGAATCTGCGGAATCGCGAGTAGCGTGAAGCCGGCAATCATGTCGGCGAGTTTCACACTTCGGATATGCGGCGCCGAAAGCCCTATTGCACCGGATAAGTCGTGCGGCGACAGCTTGAAGACGAAGGCGTACACTATTCCAAGCCCGATGACGAAAAGCGCTGGCGGAAACCGGCGGTTTCCAAGAAACGCCGCTATGATGATGAATGAAACGGCGGCCAGGACGTATCCCCGCAAGCCATCCGCTTTGACGTAATCGTGTAGAGCGAGCAGCGAGAGCTGTATTCCCAATCCCAGCTGAAGTCCACGCACGACCGGCCGTGGAACTACGCGCGCGAGCCAGATAATCGCTCCAGTCGCCGCGAGAATAAACATCACGATGCCGATCGCCAAGCCACCGCCGTAAAGAATTTCGGGCGCTATTTTCTGCGTTATGACCAGCACTGCAACCGCCTTCAGCGGCTGCACCGGCATTGGCATTCGATACGTCAGGGCCGTGATGTATTGCATCAGGCCGAACATTACGAGTACGCTCGCGCTGTGGAGCCCCGCAGCGAGGATCATTCCGATGATCAGGGGGAGGTCGGTCCCAATATCGCCGAAAGCACCCGCAAACTCGTTTCGATCGAATCGGATTACAGGCCTGTTCGCATCAGGTGCAAACGCCCTGTAAGCTTCTGATCCCGCCATCCGCCCCCGTTTAGGGTCCCGTCTATATTGAAGGCCAACAATACAGTCCAGCTAAATGCCCGAATACAGCATTGAGATCGATAATGTAGCGAAACGTTACGCAGAGCATGTTGCGGTTCATGACCTGAGCCTGAGAGTGCCTAAAGGCTCGGTGTATGGCCTTCTCGGCCCCAACGGTGCCGGCAAGACCACCACGATCCGGATGATCCTCAACATCATCGCGCCTGACTCTGGCACGATCCGGATACTTGGCCGGCCCTCGAACGATCCCGACATCACTGAGCGCATCGGCTATCTGCCGGAAGAACGCGGGCTTTATCGCAAGATGCAGGTGAGGCGCGTGCTTCGGTTTCTCGCCGAGCTCAAGGGCATGAAGGCCGCCGTCGCCGACAAGAAGATCGACGAATGGCTCGTACGCCTCGACTTGAAGACCTCGGAGAAAGATTGGGGACTCTCGAAGATCGATGAGTTATCGCGCGGAATGCAGCAGAAGGTTCAGTTCATTGGAACGATGCTTCACGACCCTGATCTAGTCATTCTCGACGAGCCGTTCAGTGGGCTCGATCCGATCAACGCTCAGGCGCTGAAGGACACGATCCTCGAGCTGAAGCAGCGCGGGAAGACGGTGATCTTCAGCACTCACCTGATGGACAATGCCGAGCGCATGTGTGATTCCGTTTGCATCATTGCGCGTGGAGAAAAAGTTCTCGACGGAGAGATCGGCGAGATAAAGTCGTCACACGGAACGCGAAATGTCGCGTTGGGACTTGCAGGAGATCCTTCGCCGGAAGTTGCGCAGATACTTGGCGACAGGGCTCTCGTCGACCGCGTAGACGATTCGAACAGATACTTCGAGATCGAGATGGCGAACGGCGCGGCGCCGCAGGACTTGCTGCGGCGAATCGTTGCAACGGGCGCGATGGTCAATCGTTTCGAGATCGTGCAGCCGTCGCTGCATCAGATCTTCCTCGAGAAGGTTGGGGCAACAGGCATTGAAATGGGGATGAGTGGACATGGCTAAACTCTGGGCAATCATAAAGCGCGAGTACCTCGAGCGGGTGCGGACGAAGTGGTTTTTGTTCGCCACGGTTTTCGGTCCGATTTTCTTCGGGGCGATGATCATCGTTCCGGCTGTCCTGGCAAAGAGATCCAAGGGGAGCACCGAGTTCACGAACACGCGGATTCTCGACGCAACCTCTACCGGCATAGGACGCCGTATCGCGGATATCATGAACCGCGAGCGTCAGCCTGGGGCGCTGCCGCCTGAAGTAATTGTGCTGAAGCCGAGCGAATTGACGGCGGCTGAGAGTACGGCGACGAAGCAGGTGATGGCGAACCAGGTCAGCGGTTACCTCGTCACTGATGATCGCACGCTCGAAGGCGCTGAGGCGCGCTACTCGGGCCGTAATGCCACCTCACTCGGCGACATGGATCGGCTGCGCTCCGCGATAAAAGACGCGCTGCTCGCGCAACGGCTGCAGGCGGCGGGAATCGATTCGAGCAAGGTTCGGAGCCTCACTTTCATTCCGCTCCAGCTTAACTCGGAGCGGATCACGGACAAGGGACGCGGTGGGTCTGGAACCGTGAGCATCATATTCGCGGGTGGAATAGCGTTTCTGTTGTACATGTCGATCGTTCTTTACGGCCAGAATGTCCTGAGAGGGGTGCTCGAGGAAAAGACTACGCGCGTCGCTGAAGTTGTCGTGTCGAGCGTGCCGGCGGAAACGCTGCTAGCGGGGAAGGTGCTCGGTGTCGGCGCAGTCGGGCTGACTCAGCAGATTTTGTGGGTGATCACTACCGTCATCATGTTCAAGCTGCGACAGCCGATCCTCGAAAAATTCGGCGTTAGCACGATGCCGTTTGCGCTCCCTGAGATATCGATCGGTCTTGCCTTGCTTCTGCTGCTGTTTTTTATCCTCGGATTCATTTTCTATTCTTCGCTGTATGCGGCGGTCGGCGCCTCGGTGAACACTGAGCAGGAGGCGCAGCAGGCGGTTCAGCCGATGCTGATACTGCTCGTTGCGACGGCCATTTTCATCAATCCGATTTTGCTCAATCCGACATCGAGGCTCGCGCAGGTGATGTCGTTGCTACCGTTTTCGGCGCCGATCATCACGGTGACGCCGTCGGCCGAGA
>JANYKY010000306.1 GCA_025357975.1 Gemmatimonadaceae bacterium | reverse complement strand
CTTGCCGATGGTTCTGATTTGTTCGACCATGATGTCCGCGTCTCGATCTCCCGCTTTAACGGTGAGATGTGTGCGCCACGCCGGATGCAGCCTGGAAGTCAAAGGGCAGACTGTTACAGTGTTAAGCACACCATTCAGCGCATCGAGGCTAACGATCACGACAGGACGCGTTTTGTTGATCTCTGTCCCAAGCGTGGGATCGAGATTCGCCCACCGTATCTCGTAGCGTTTCACTTCTTCGCCGATCCTTTCTTTGTCGGAACCTCGCGCGCTGTCTCCGCCACCTTTCGAGGGGCTCTGGTTTCCCAGGGAGAATCTTCCAGCCCAACCGTACGCCTTTCGAATTGCCGATCCGGGCGACCTTTATCTCAATGGGCTTCATGTAATAACTGTAATAACGCCAACTCTGCTTCACACCCTGCCCGCTTTGGTTCTGTCAGCCGTGCCTGTTACGGTCACCACCTTGCGCCGTGATCAAGGCGCGCAGCTGCGCGTTCGCTGGCAAACTTGACCGTGTACGCGCGCGTACAGCATATTGAAGCGCGTTCCCGCTGGGATACAACTTCGGTATACCATTCGGTCGAATCTCGGCGCCGGGCCGCCATCCAGAGGACTAAACTTAAAGTGAAAACGATCTTTCCGAATTCTGTCTCTTCGTGGTGCCCGCCACGCTGGCTCGCACCCGCCGTTGCTTCGACCGCGAGCATCCTCTTACTTGCATTCTCTGCCCGGCCAGCCTCGGCTCACCAGTTTGCCGCGAGGCCTACCCGCCCCACACCGCGATCGAGCGCCGCTGTTGCTGACGGCTCACGCGCTGCAGGCGAAGCCGCCGGGACGCGCCTGCTGCGGCGGCCGAGCGTCAGCAGCAGCTCCCTCGCATTCGAGTATGCGGGAGACATCTGGACCGTGCCACTGACAGGTGGACAGGCGCGCCGGATCACCGCGACACCGTCGGTCGAATCAAATCCGTACTTCTCGCCAGACGGTGCCTGGATCGCGTACACCGCCATAGTCGCCGGAAATGCAGATGTGTACGTGGTTGCTGCGATCGGGGGTGAGCCGCGTCGACTGACCTATAACCCCGGCGGTGATTTCGTCCGCGGCTGGACGCACGATGGCCGACGTGTGCTGTTTGCATCGAGTCGAGCCACGCTTCCAACGCCAGGCGCGAACTCTTTCTTCCGGCTCTGGACCGTGTCAGTGGATGGAGGAATGCCCGAGGCCATTCCTCTCCCGCGCGCATTTGCAGGAAGTTACGCAGCCGACGGAAAGAGGATGGCGTACCAGCCGCTTTCTGTCGGACTCTTCGCAGGTGCGTGGTCAGAAGACCAGGGCAGCCAGTGGCGCCGCTATCGCGGAGGACGCACGCAGCCCATACACATCGTCAACCTCGGTGACGATTCCGAGACGACGGTGCCCTGGTCCGACAGCAACGATACCGGACCCATGTGGGTTGGAAACACCGTCTACTTCCTGTCGGATCGCGACCGCACCGTCAATCTCTACAGCTATGACCTCGATAACAAAAAGCTGACGCAGCTGACGCACCACGCCGACTTCGACATCATGAGCGCGTCTGCTGGTTCAGGAGAGATTGCCTATGAACAGGCTGGGTACATCCATCTGCTTGACATGAAAACGGGCCAGTCTCACCAGGTCGCCATCGACGTCACAGGAAGCTTCCCGTGGGCACAGCCGCAGATGAAGAACGTGAATGCGCTCATCACAAGTGGCAGCCTTTCTCCCACCGGAATACGTGCGGTGTTCGAAGCTCGCGGCGACATCTTCACGATGTCGGCAAAAGGCAGTGAGTACAGAAACATCACCCACAGTTCAAATGCGCATGAACGCAGCCCGGCATGGTCGCCCGACGGGGGGCAGCTCGCGTGGCTTTCGGACGTGAGCGGCGAATATCAACTGATGATCGGCGACCAGAGCGGTGCTACCAAGCCACGCGTTATCACGCTGCCCTCACGCGCTTTCTTTTCAGAGATCAGCTGGTCACCCAATGCACGATCCCTGCTTGTGCGCGACAACAATGCGAACCTGTGGACCGTCGATGTTGCAAGCGGCCACTTTACCAAGGTCGATACTGACACGTATGACGAGCCCGGGCGCGGCTTTGATGCGGTGTGGTCTCCGGACTCAAAATGGGTTGCGTATTCGAAGTCGCTGCTCAATCACATGCGATCGGTCTTTCTTTACTCGACCGCTGCGTCGACGACCCGGCGTCTTGGCGACGGGCTCGCGGATGCGATCTCACCAGCGTTCGATCGGGACGGCAAGTACCTCTACATGCTGGTGAGCACCGACCTGGCGCTCAAGACCGGGTGGGTTGACATGAGTGCGATGGGTCAAACGTCAAGCCGCAGCGTTTACGCGGTGGTACTGAGTGCGAACGGCTCTTCCCCCGTACTGCCGCATTCAGAGGAGGAGGCCGCCAAGGTTCAGGAGGCCAAAGACTCCAGCGCTGCCACGCCGACCATGGTCGCGAGTACTGCAACGAAACAGGGCGAAAGTCCGAACAATTCAACCAGGGTTTCTGAAGGCGGCGCGCGGGCGGCAGGTGCGGGAGCCAGAGTCAGTGCTGCCGGTTCGGCATTCCACATCGATCTGGAGGGAATAGATCGTCGCAT
>JANYKY010000284.1 GCA_025357975.1 Gemmatimonadaceae bacterium | reverse complement strand
GCCGTCGATGATCAGGCTCTCGACAAACAGCGGATTCTTGTAAACGCGGCCCCAGACAACGCCCGCTGTCCAGCAACCAAACGCAACTGCACTCACTACATACGCGATTGATCGCGCCGCACCCTGGTCTCTTATCCAGCGTACAGATATCAGGACGAATGCGACCGATCCCGCAACCGCGAATGCGATGAACGGGTTTATCCCCACAATCGGGACTAGTCTTCCGATCAGTCCAGTGACAGCAAAGCCCGCCAGCCATAGAAACGCATATGACGACGCCCAGTGAACTCGCCCGTCTGTCCCCTGACCACTTCGCCCAAGAAAAGTCCTGCAAACGAACGGGAACGTCGTGAGAAAAAGGGATAGGCAGACACTTTTCAATATGGGCGCGGCGGGATTCTCGAAGCCGGCACGCAGCAAGGCATAAACGCCACCGAGCGTTGCGGCAACTATTCCTGCCAGTACAACCAAGGTGCGAGTGTCAGCCGTCGAGTTGCGCTCGCTCGGGTCCAGCGCCAGAGTTTCTATAGACCCGTCGATCGAGCAACGACGTACATCGGTCGCTGCTTCACCTCGTCATAAATTCGGCCGATGAACTCACCGATGAAGCCAATGCAGATGAGCTGGACTCCGCCGAGGAACAGTATGACTACTATGGTAGAGGCCCATCCTCGCGCAGTGTGCGATTTGCCAGTGATCTGCTGAATTGCGAAGATGATCCCGAGAAGAAAGCTTCCAATCGATGACAGGAATCCCATGTACATCGCGATGCGTAGCGGGGCGGTGGAAACGGAGAGAACACCGTCGAACGCGAGCCCGATCAGGCGACCAAAATTATACTTGGTGTGCCCGGCGAATCGCGCAGGCCGCTCGAACTTGATTGCTGTCTGCCTGAATCCCAGCCATGCGCGCAGTCCGCGCACGTAGCGATTGCGTTCGGGCATCGCATTGAGCAGATCGACAACTCGTCTGTCCATTAGTGAGAAGTCGCCCGAGTCCCGCGGGATCTCCACTTCGGATAGGCTTCCGACGACGCGATAGAAGATTCTGTACGCGTGCCGGATCAGGAACCCGCTTCCTTCGCGTTCCGTTTTCTGCGCATACACGACAGCGTATCCTTCGCGCCAGAGCTTCAGCATGTCGAGGATGAGCTCGGGAGGGTCCTGAAGATCCGCATCGATCACAACTGCACACTGGCCGTTGACTGCACGGAGCCCGGCGGTCACTGCGGGCTGGTGCCCAAAGTTGCGGGAGAAGTGCAAGACATTGAAGCGCGGGTCGGACCTGCAGATCGCATCGAGCATCTGTGCCGAACGATCCCTGCTTCCGTCGTCCACAAAGATGATCTCGAAGTCGATGCCGGCGGGATCGAGGATCTGGAGAAGGCGCGAGTGCAGCGGCTCGATCACATCCTGTTCGTTGAAGACGGGGACAACCACCGACAACAGCGGTCCACCCTCCATGGCAGAATTGATCTTGTTGGGTTTCTCGATGGTGTCTTCAGCCATGGTGTGATGACGGCGCGCGAGCTCGTGTGGTGCGAAACTTATCAAAAACCACGGGGAAGTGAGCCAGTCGCGGGCGCATCCGGTTTGTAGATTACGATGTCGCGCTGCTTCCAGGCCTGCGTATAGCCGGCGGGAATGACAAGCGGCAGGTAGCGTCCTTCAGAAGCGATGTACATCAAGGCACACGGGGTGAAGTTGTCTCCAGCCGGTGTGTCAGTCAGATCGGCTGAAGGATTTCCAATTGACACATGACGGATGCGCACACCATCGCGACCGTGAGTTCTCATCAACACCCAGACAGGATATTCAGCGCCGTCTCCTCGCACCCAAAGCCCGATGTCGTGACACGGGATGCTCTTCAGGTAGTCAGTGGCCGCGACGTAAGGCTCGTACAGATCGAGATGCTCCGCGAAATACTGCCGGGCGCGCGGAATTGTGTAGACAGGCAGTGCGGCAAATAGCGGTCGGGCGGGATTCCGAACGAGCGGCGGAAGTGCGACAACAAAAGCCAGCGCTGAGATTGAACCCACCACCCACTGCCGTCTCACCTTCTCGAGGATCACCGCGCATGCAGGGACTGCAAGCATCAGCAGGGGAACATGAAGCCTCGCATGCCAGGGTTGCCATCTCAGGTAAAAGGAGAAAAGGAGAAAGCCCCCTGCAACACACAACATGTTCTCGAGCTGCGTTCGGTATTTCCGCCGCCCGGCAATAATCAGAAATGCAAGAGTTCCGAATGCGATGAGCACCTGAACCGGCGAGCCAGCGGTTTGTTCTGCCGACTGATTTCCCAGAAAATGAAAAGTCTCGCCTGGAAATGTCGTTCGCTGATCGTTCGGCAGGACGCCAAGGGTCGCGTCGATCGAGTTGATTGCTGATTCAACCACGGTATTGACTGACTGGAATGGCGTTCCAAAATGTAGCGAGATGTTTCTCACGATATTGGAAGCCATTCCACCGGGAAAAAAGGCGGAGTTCACGACGCCGTTCGCGCCTGGCTTGCTCAGCGGATTTCCGTAGATGACGATGTTGCGATAGAAGGCGGGCGCGTTGATCGCCAGCGCGATGGAGCCCGCGACTATCCAGAACCGGCCCGCGCGGAGCCCGCTCGACCGGAACGATGCAACGAGAAACCACGCGCCGAACGGCGCGAAATACACGTAAGCTGTCGCCTTCGTGAACACGGCAATCCCAACAGCCGCCCCGAAAGCCGCCGATGTCGCCAGCCACGGCTCGCCCTTTTTTATACCACCGAGGCGGAGGCCCAGAAACACGGAACAAGCCAGCCAGAACGAAAAAACCAGCTCGACCTGAGCGCCCGTCGCTTGCGCAATTGCACCAGGAATTGTGGCCGCAAGAAACGCAGCGAGCACACGTCCGCGCCTGGAAGCGCCAAGCTCGGCAGCAACCAGCGAAGCTGCAACTATGTTCGCTACGTAAGCAGCCCATTGGATTAACGTCGCTCCACGATCGCTTCGGCTCAGCGTCTCGACGTGAAGCACGATGTATTCGGCTCCGGGCCCTGGCCACAGCTGGCGTTCAATGTTGCTGCGATATGGAGCGACGCTGTGATTCTGAATCCAGTGCTCGACTCGCGGCAAATGGTACGTCATCGAATCGGCAGTGGCCGGCGCCGCGACGTATGCGAGAAAGAGCGCTACAACGGCGATGATCGCAATCGCGACTAGTTGAACGCGAGCGAGTGTATCGTCAGCAACCGCGGTCCGGAAAGCCGATGCACCACCGAGCGCGGTTGCGTCCAGTTCCGCATAACGACTGGCAATCACCATCGCCGCGGCAATGAAGCAGATCCAGGCGACTGCGAGCGTGGGCTGATCGAGCATGCCTACTGCGCTCGAGCATTCGGTGATGGTGACGAGCGCAACAGCCCATGTGACGGCCCCGCGAAAGAAGGCCGTACTGAATCGAGAACCGCTTCGGCGAAACGCATGCACAGAGGCAGCGAGCGCCAACAGCGGGAGAAATCCTAACAAGTTATTATATCGAACATGAGAGTTCCCACAACGTAATTACCGCGAGCGAGAGTTGCATTGAGCGTAGCGAAACTCGCGGCGTCGCTCATCGAGGCGCTTGGAACTGGCCCGGTGTTCGTACATTCGGACCCTCTTCGAGCTGCCACACTCGTCCCGCCTTCGCGTGATCGCAAAGCATTTCTCGATTCGCACATCGCGTTATTGCGCGAGATCGGCGCTGGCCGCGTCCTCATGAGCCCGGCGTTCAACTACGACTTTCCACGCACTCGCGTTTTCAGCGTGACGAACGATCCGGCTCAGCTCGGGCCGATTCCCGAGCACTTTCGCGTAACTGCTGCCGAGTGGCGGACGCATGTGCCGATATTTTCCGTAGCGGGGATTGGGAGCGAGCCGATTATTTCGTGGGGCGATCGCACCGATCCATTTGGACCTGGGTCGATCTTCGCGTGGCTCGTGGCGCAGGATGGCGTAATCCTCTACTACGGCGGCACTTTTCATTACAACACAATCGTGCACTACGCAGAGCGTCTCACGGGCGGCCCGTTGTACAGATACGACAAGATCTTCGAAGGCGAGGTAAGTGGCGAGGCCGGTGACCTGCAGCGCGGCTCGTTGGATTATCACGTGCGGCCGCTGAACACGGGACTGGACTACGATTGGCCGAATCTCCTGCAACGGGCACTTGCAGCCGGCGTCTGCCGGAAACTCGAATCGCATCCGCAGATTCTGGCTGCGTCGGCGCGCGAACTGTGTGGGTTCTGGGTAGAAGCCATGCATCAAGATCCACTCGCACTCCTCGACGAGCCGACGAAGGAATGGGTTCGTCCCAGACTGGAACAGCTCGGCCGGCGCTTTGAAATCGGCGACTTCGAGCCGCATGCGTCAACTGTGGCGGGGGCGACATGACGCACGTCGTCGGCGAGCGCATGCATCGTTGGGCGAACGACCTGTTTCCAATTTGTCGAAGCATCACGGGTGATGGCGTACGCGAGACACTCGCGTATCTCAGCAAGATTATCCCGACCCTCGAGGTTCACGAAGTTGCATCTGGCACACAGGCGTTCGACTGGACGGTACCCGATGAGTGGAACATCCGCGGGGCGTACATCGCCGACGAGTCAGGGAATCGTGTCGTCGATTTTGCCAACAACAATCTCCACGTGGTCGGCTATTCGGTGCCGGTCGATGAGTGGATGGCACTGGCGGAGCTGCAACCCCATTTGCATTCGCTGCCTGATCAGCCGGCCGCTATTCCTTACGTGACTTCTTATTATCAGAAGCGCTGGGGATTTTGCCTTCGTGAGTCAGAGCGCGCGGAGCTCGCGGATGGCCGGTATCACGTTGTCATCGACAGCACTCTAGAACCTGGCTCTCTTACTTACGGAGAGGTCATTCTTCCCGGCGCGGAGAAGAAAGAGATTTTTCTTTCGACTTACATCTGCCACCCCTCGATGGCGAATAACGAGCTGTCCGGCCCGGTTGTCACAACCGCGCTGGTTGAGTGGCTGCAGAATCTGAAGCAGAGGCGATTCACATATAGGATTGTGTTCATCCCCGAAACGATCGGTTCGATCGTCTACCTGAGTCGCAA
>JANYKY010000276.1 GCA_025357975.1 Gemmatimonadaceae bacterium | reverse complement strand
CGCCTGCACCCCACGGCCAAGATCACCCGTGAGGCGTACATGCGTCTCAACGAAGCCTACCGGTCGATCAACTACAAGGACGACGCGCGCGATCTCTGCGACACGATGCGCAAGACGTATCCCGCGGACAGGGAAGTGCTTCGCACGTGCGGCCCGGCGCCGCCGGCCACCGCCGCAAAGTAGGCGTTTGCGCCTCGGTGTTTTTGGCGGATCGTTCAACCCGCCGCACATCGGCCATGTATTACTCGGAGTCGACGCCGTCGAGGCGCTGGGGCTCGACAAGCTGATCGTCATGCCTGCAAACGCCAATCCGCTCAAGACCATCGCGCCCGCGGGGGCCTCTGCGATTCAACGTTTACAGATGACCCAGCGTGCGTTTGGCGGTGACCCGAGGTTCGACGTCAGCGACATGGAAATCCGGCGGGGCGGGTTATCTTACACGGTTGATACTTTGGAAACTCTCTCCGCGGAATATGTTGGCGCGGAGCTGATTCTACTGCTTGGATCCGACTCGGTCGCAACGTTCGAGCGATGGGTGCGGCCAGGCAGGATTCTCGAGCTGGCGCGTTTGGCTGTATTGACGAGAGGCATAGAAGAAAAATCGAAGCTGCCTGTGGGAGCGACGGTCGTCTCGGCAAGACGCGTCGACGTGTCGTCTTCCGAAATTCGCCGGCGGGTTGCCGACGGAAAATCAATCAAGGGTTTTGTCGCGGACGGAGTAGAGCAGTTCATACTGGCCGCGCAACTATATACGTCCTAGCGCCTCGCTCGTCCTCTGACGGGCCGGATGACTGGCACGGAATGAGGAAACGGGAATGTTGAAAGGTGTGTTGACGAACGTCTTCGGAACGCGGCACGACCGCGAGAAAAAGCGCGTTCAGCCAATCGTCGACCAGATCAATGAGGAGTACGAGCGGCTCGCATCGATCTCCGATGATGAGCTGCGCGGCCAGACCGCGAAGTTTCGGGCGCAGATTGCCGAGGCAACGAGTGAGCTCGAGGCGCGAGTAGCGGAGCTGAAAGAGCAGAAAAAGGCAACGCCCGATGCCGGCGAGCGAGAACAAATCGACCTCGTGCTCGGCGGCGCTGACGGCCGCGGCGGCGTCGAGGGAGACCTGCGCGACGCGATCGCCGAAATCCTCGATGAGATTCTTCCCGAAGCGTTCGCAACCGTCCGCGAGGCTGCGCGACGTCTGCTTGGCACAACGGTGATGGTCACCGGCCGCGAGATGCCCTGGAACATGGTGCACTATGACGTGCAGCTCATGGGAGGCATTCAGCTTCACCTCGGCCGCATCGCCGAAATGGCGACGGGTGAAGGAAAGACGCTCGTCGCGACGTTGCCGCTTTACCTGAATGCGCTGCCTGGGAAAGGTGCCCACCTGATTACGGTGAACTCCTATCTCGCAAGACGCGACTCCGAATGGATGGGGCACGTCTACCGCTACCTCGGCCTCACTGTCGGTTGCCTCGACGACACCGAGCCTGGCTCATTCGAGCGTCGCGCTGTTTACGAGAGCGACATCACCTACGGCACAAATAACGAATTCGGCTTCGACTATTTACGCGACAACATGGTCGTGTCGAACGATCAACGGGTTCAGAAGGGCCATGCGTTCGCGATCGTCGACGAAGTCGATTCAGTGCTCGTCGATGAGGCTCGAACGCCGCTGATTATTTCCGGTCCAGTCGGCAACGAGTCGGATGGCGAATATGCGCTGCACAACAGCAATGTCGAGCGATTGGTCAAGCGTCAGGGAGATCTCTCGAACGCGCTCGTGGCTGAGGGTGAACGCGCACTCGAAGCAGGCGATACAGAAACTGCCGGGCTGAAGTTTTATCAGGCGCAACTGGGCGCGCCGAAGAACAAGCGCCTTCTGAAGGTCCTCAACGAGACTGGCGTCAAGCAGCTCATCCAGAAGAAGGAGCTGGAGCATCTGGCGGACAGAAAGCTTCCAGCCGCGAAGCAGATGTACCGCGACATGGAGGAGAATCTTCTCTATGTGCTCGACGAGAAAGGGCACACGGTGCATCTCACGGATCTGGGCGTGGAGTTCATGTCGCCGCACGAGCATGAGGCGTTCGTCCTGCCGGATATCTCGCAGGAAGTTCATCGTATCGATCACGATGAAGAAATGACCGCTGAGGAAAAGCTCGCCGCACGCGCGACGATCAATCGCGAATACGCCGAGAAGAGCGAGAAACTCAACATCGTACATCAGCTTTTGCGCGCGCATTCGTTGTACGAGATCGATGTGAACTACGTCGTTCAGGAAGGGCAGGTCTTGATCGTTGACGAGTTCACCGGGCGCACGATGCCCGGGCGGCGATGGTCGGAGGGATTGCACCAGGCGGTCGAAGCAAAGGAGCGCGTGCAGGTGAAGGGCGAGACGCAGACGCTCGCGACGATCACTATCCAGAACTACTTCCGTATGTATTCAAAGCTGGCCGGCATGACCGGTACAGCAGAGACCGAAGAGACTGAGTTTCACGAGATCTACGGGCTTGGCGTGTCCGTTGTACCGACAAATCGGGACGTCATTCGTGATGACCGGCAGGATCTCGTGTACAAGACGCGCCGTGAGAAGTACAACGCGATTCTCGAAGAGACTCAGCGGCTGCACGCACTTGGCTACCCGGTGCTCGTCGGAACGGTGAGCGTCGATGTTTCCGAAACTGTTGCACGCATGTTCAAGCGCGCAGGTATTCCGCACAACGTTCTGAATGCGAAATACCATCAGCGTGAGGCTGACATCGTTGCGAATGCCGGTCAGCCCGGAGCCGTCACGATCGCAACGAACATGGCCGGCCGTGGAACGGACATCAAGCTGGGTGAGGGTGTGACGGTGTCGAAACCGTCCGTCATCAAGGATGCCGAGAACAAGCCGATCGAAGTTACGGAGCTCGGCGGGTTGCACATCATCGGATCAGAGCGTCACGAATCGCGCCGTATCGATCGCCAGCTCAGAGGTCGCGCGGGACGTCAGGGAGATCCTGGAGCGTCACAGTTTTTTCTTTCGCTCGAAGATGACCTGATGCGTCTCTTTGGCAGCGACCGGATTGCGAAGCTGATGGACCGCATGGGCGCGGAAGAAGGCGAGATGCTGACTCACTCACTCATCACGAGATCCATCGAGCAGGCACAGAAACGCGTCGAGCTTCAGAATTTCCAGTCGAGAAAGCGTCTGCTCGAATACGATGACGTGATGAACCAGCAGCGCGAAGTTATTTACTCGCTGCGGTCATTCGCGCTCGATGGCGGCGAGGAGCTGCGCGGCGAAGCGCAGAAGATGATTGAAAAAGGAGTCGAGCGTCGCGTGGAGGGCGCGTTCGCGGTATTCGATAAGCCTGAAGAGTGGGATTTCAATCTCGTCCGCCAGGATTTGCTGATGCACTATTTGCTCAGCGTTCCATCGTTCGAGGAAGAGGCTGATAAGCCGGGCTCGATCGAAGAAGCGCAGCTTCAGGCAGCCGAGGCCGCCCGCAACGCGTTCGAGGAAAAGCTTTCAGGGCTGGCAGAGTTTTCGGGTCAGCTGCTTTCGCTCGTGATGCTCAACGTTCTGGACGAAAAGTGGAAGGATCATCTCTACGATCTCGACCAGCTGCGTAACGCGATTCATTATCGGTCGTGGGGGCAGAAGGATCCGCTCATCGAGTACAAGCACGAAGCGTACACCATGTTCGTGGACCTGATGAACGACATCTACCACACGTTCACCGAGAGATTCCTTCGTGCGCAGATCAGTTTCGAGCCGCCGCCGGAGTATCGCGAAGAGCCGCAGGTGGTGCGTGGAAACGGCAGGAGTTCGGGTCCGACGAAGCGTTTCAATGCGCTGGGAGTTCTGGAAGACGTCTATCCCGAGGAGACGGACGACGGGGCGAACGACGGGGAAGCTTCGGTCGTCGATGTCGGCCCCGCTGAGCAGCCGGGCGCGAAGCGCACGGTGGCGAGAGCAGAGCCGGTCATTACCGGCGCGGGGCGTGTGCGATCATTGAACGCGAATCAGAACAATGCATCGTCTGCCGATTGGGAGAACGTAGGGCGAAACGATCCGTGTCCGTGCGGGTCGGGGAAAAAATTCAAGAAGTGTCATGGGGTTACTGCCTGAGGTGTGGCTAACTGCATTTTGACGCAGAGACCACAGAAACGCACAGAGAACGGCCGGAACGTTCGTCGTCGTTTCAGATGTTGAGCCACGGGCCGGTTTTTTTTGATTGGGGTTGAACGACAACGATAATCGACGGCGGACTGACAGCTGGAATGTCGTTCAATCAATAAAAGAAAGCTGGCGCCCGCGCCAAAATTCCCGTTTCGCTTTGACCGCCGGGATGTCGTTCTCTGTGCGTTTCTGTGATCTCTGTGTCCCAACGTTTGGCAGTTGCAGTTTCTGCGGTCTCCGCGTTCCCTGCGTCCAAAAGCGGTTCAGTGTCGCAGCCCGCTGATTGATCGGGGGACACGAAGATGAGCGTATAGCCCGCAATCGTCGCTAAGAGTGCGTACCAACCTTTCAACGGTACCCACAAATGCTTTCTGCAATCCGCGAGCTCCCGCACACCGAACGCCCACGAGAACGTCTTAAATCCCACGGCCCGCGCGCACTCAGCTCAGCCGAGCTGCTCGCGATTCTCCTCGGCAGCGGGTCCGAGGGCCACTCTGCAACTCAGATCGGCCACGCCATTCTAGGGAGCGCGCATGGCTCGTTGAGGCGCCTGTCGTCACAGCCAGTTGCAGCGCTCACATCGCTGAGCGGAGTCGGCAACGCCCGCGCGGTCGCGATTCACGCCGCTCTCGAGCTCGGCCGGCGCATGGCGGCTGAAGACCGCGAAGACGGCGTACCCGTTCGCGGACCACGCGATGTTCACGAGATCTTTGGTGCTCGCCTCCAGGACCTGCCGGTCGAGGAATTTCACGTTGCGATACTCGACTCACAACACCGGCTCGAGCGGGACATCACCGTCACACGAGGCTTGCTCAACTCATCGCTCGTGCATCCGCGTGAGGTTTTCCGCGAAGCCATTGCAGAAAACGCAGCCGCGATAATCCTCATTCACAATCATCCGAGCGGTGATCCGACACCATCACCTGACGATCGAATAACGACCGATCAGCTGGTGCAGGCCGGCAAGGTACTCGACATACCTGTGCACGACCACATTATTATTGGAAGGGGACGCTATTTGAGCTTCGCGGAGGCAGGACTGCTTTGACCGCTGTCGAACTGCACGCTGTAAT
>JANYKY010000014.1 GCA_025357975.1 Gemmatimonadaceae bacterium | reverse complement strand
CGTCCGGCTCATTCGCGCCGGTGGGCCTCGTCGTTCTCCCTCGCGCCAGCGCGCAGGCTGCCGCTGGAGACATCACTGGCGTTCGCCACCTTGTGATTCGCATCCTTCTTGGCGGCACGCTGCTGGCGACAATCGGTGTGGTCGCGGGAGAGCTGTTGATTCCACCTTTCGTTCACTGGTATTTCGGGTTGGCGTTTGTACCTGCCATCCCGTTGTTCAGAGCTTGCCTCCTGGGCACGATTCCCTACGCAATTCACGTACTGATGCGGAGCATTCTCGATGCGCTCGACGTCCGCCCGATCAACGCGCGGAATCTCATCATCGCGCTTTGCGTTCTCATAGTACTGTGTCTACTTCGCTCGGAGATAATGTGGATGGCATGGAGCCTCGTTGGATCTCTCGGGCTACTCGCCGCATTGACGCTGCGCGATGTGTATGCGCGGCTGCGGCAACCGCTCGTTCCCGTTCGCTCACCTGTTCCGGCGTAGCCGTGCAATGACAAGAAAGGGGATTCTTCTCGCCGGCGGCTCCGGCACGAGACTGTGGCCATCGACCCGCGTCGTGTGCAAGCAGCTCATCCCGGTTTACGACAAACCGATGATCTACTATCCGCTGACGACGCTGATGCTGGCGGGAATCCGCGACATACTGATCATCAGCACACCGGCCGACACTCCGCGTTTTCGCGAGCTGCTTGGCGATGGAAAACAGCTTGGGATCGACCTCTCTTATGCTGTGCAGGAAAAGCCCGAAGGACTCGCGCAGGCGTTCATCATTGGGGCCAGTTTCATCGGCGACAGTTCCGCTGCTTTGGTTCTCGGCGACAACCTCTTTTTTGGCCAGGGCCTCGCTGACCAGTTGCAGCATGCAGCCGCTAACACTTCGGGAGCGACGATTTTCGCCTACCATGTGAAAGATCCGCAGAGATATGGAGTGGTGGACTTTGACAGGAGTCGGCGCGCGCGAAGTATCGAGGAAAAGCCGGAGAACCCAAAGTCTTCATATGCGGTGGTCGGACTTTATTTCTATGACAACGATGTTGTCGAGATCGCGAGAACGCTCGCTCCTTCACCGCGCGGCGAGCTCGAGATAACCGACATCAACAGAAAATATCTCGAGCGTGGCGCTCTTCGCGTCGAGACACTCGGCCGAGGTATGGCATGGCTGGACACCGGGACGCATGACGCTTTGTTGTCCGCCAGCAACTTCGTCGCGGTTGTGGAAGCGAGGCAGGGTCTCAAGATTGGCGCTCCGGAAGAAGCCGCTTACCGGATGGGTTACATCGACGCGGCAGGCGTCGAGAACCTTGTGAAGAAAATGGGCAACAGCGATTACGGTGCGTACCTCATCTCACTACTCGACTCAGGCACTTCGTGACCGTTCGCGCGACGTCGCTTCCGGGAGTGCTGGTCTTCGAGCCGAAGATTTTTCTGGACGGGCGCGGTTTTTTCGTCGAGACATTCAGCACTCGTGAGATCCAGGGTCAGGACGTGCCGGCTGTTTTTGTTCAGGACAATCATAGCCGCTCTGCCCGCGGCGTACTTCGCGGGCTTCACTACCAGCTGAACGCTCCACAGGGCAAGCTCGTTCATGTCGCGCGCGGAAGCATTTTCGACGTAGCAGTGGACATAAGAATTGGCTCGCCTAATTTCGGAAAATGGTTCGGTACGGAGCTGAGTGATGAGAACCTCCAGTCCATGTGGATTCCTCCGGGGTTTGCTCACGGCTTCTGCGTTACGTCCGAACTGGCCGACGTGATTTATAAGTGCACCGATCTTTACGACGCGGCCGATGATCGCGGAATTGCATGGAATGACGAACGTATCGGGATTGCCTGGCCGATCGACGATCCAATTGTTTCAAAAAAGGATTCGGTGCGCGAACCGCTTTCCGAAAGGCGTGTTGATCTTCCAGGCTACTCCTGATGCGCGTGTTCGTAACAGGTGCTGGAGGGATGACAGGGACTGAGGTGGTCGATCAATCGATGAAGCGAGGCTGGGCGTGCAAAGCATCGACGCATGCCCAGCTAGACATCTCCGACTATGAAGCCGTACTCAGTTCCGTCATGAGCTACCGACCGGACGTTGTGATTAATGCGGCGGCCTACACCGCGGTCGACGATGCGGAGCGTGACGAAGAGCGCGCCACACTCGTGAATGGTTTGGGCGCAGGCAATGTCGCACGTGCGGCGAACGAAGCCGGCGCGGCTGTGATTCACATCTCGACCGACTACGTCTTCGACGGCAGGTCGACACAACCATACCTTCCGACGGATAAAGTGGGTCCTATCAATGCCTACGGACGCTCGAAGCTTGCTGGCGAGGCGGCGGTACGCGAGAGCGCAAGACGGCATCTCATCGTGCGGACTTCGTGGGTGTACAGCGATAAGGGACATAACTTCGTTCTGACGATGCTTCGGCTCGGCGCGAACAATCGGGCCATCAATGTTGTTGACGATCAACATGGCAGCCCAACATCAGCCGCTGATCTGGCGCAAGCGCTTCTGCATGCCGCCGAGTTGATGCAACGCGACGAGCACGTCGCTGGTACGTACCACTACAGCAATTCCGGGGTGACGACATGGTACGATTTTGCGAAAACAGTTTTTGAATTGCGTGGTGGGCCCGTGCCGACGGTCAATGCAATATCGTCTGCGAGTTATCCGACGCCAGCGCAACGGCCTTCGTGGTCAGTACTTGATTGTCGTTCTTTCGAGCGCGATTTCAACATCACCAGTCGCCCTTGGGCTGCAGCAGTGGGCGATGTATTGAGACGCCTCCAGTGAGCAATAAGGCGCACACTCCGCGATCCGTTCTCGTTACAGGCGGCGCCGGATTCATTGGTGCCAACTTCGTCGAGCACCTCATCGCCTCGGATGAGTCCGTTCGAGTGACTACCCTCGATGCTCTCACGTACGCTGGATCGCTGGACAATCTTTCCGCAGTAATGGGAGACGAGCGTCACGACTTCATTCGCGGTGATATCACCGACGCCGCCCTCGTATCCAGCTTGTTGACCGATCGATCGATCGACACGATCGTGCATTTCGCTGCCGAGTCGCACGTTGACAGGTCCATCACGGGTCCAGCTGCGTTCATTACGACCAACGTTGTTGGCACTTTCACGCTGCTCGAGGCGGCGCGAAATGCGTGGCTGTCGAAGCGACGACGGGACGACGTTCGGTTTCACCATGTCTCGACTGATGAGGTCTTCGGCAGTCTCGGCGAGTTTGATCCGCCATTCAGCGAAACGACTCCGTACGGGCCAAATTCGCCTTACTCCGCGAGCAAGGCGGGGTCCGATCATCTCGTGCAGGCGTATCATCACACGTATGGTTTGCCGGTCACGATGACGAACTGTTCGAATAATTATGGCCCGTATCAGCACGCGGAAAAGTTCATTCCAACAGTCGTTCGATCGGCACTCGCAGGTAATCCAATTCCGATCTATGGCGCAGGGCTCAACATCCGCGACTGGCTTTATGTCAAAGATCACTGCACGGCCATCGACGCAGTGGTGCGGCGGGGTCGTGTCGGCCAGACGTATCTCATCGGTGGCCATAGCGAGCGCCGCAATATCGATATCGCCAATCAGATCTGCGCTATTCTCGACGAGAAGTCACCGCGTGCTACCGGCAAGTATGCGGAGTTGTTGTCTTCTGTCACCGATCGGCTTGGACATGACTTCAGGTATGCCATCGATTCGCGCCTGATTGAAGCAGAGTTGGATTGGATCGCTGCTGAAACTTTCGCTACAGGCATCAGAAAGACGGTAGACTGGTTTCTGTCCAATCCATCGCATTTGCAGCCTCAAGAATAATGGCGTCAGGCAATGCGCTCATTCTTTCCGTCGCGTTGATTGCTCTGGCAGCGTGGATGCGCTCGGTCACCGGCACCTGGCTTCAACCGGGATCGTTCTTCACGCTTTTCTGGTGCTTTGCCGGGATCCTCCCACTTGTGCTGGCGCCGCGAGAACGCGTCGGAGCCAACGCCATATTCTGGCTCCTCGCGGCTGGCATTGCCGTCAGCATTGGCGGCTTCGTTGGGAATGGCGGGTTCAAGACCCGAAGGCGTGCCCCGCCATCGCCTGCAACTGATCGCGAAGTGGTCACTTACGGAGGCGTTGTCGCGATTTCCGTGCTCCTTGGCATGGGGTCGAACATTGCGTTCATGAGCGCATCATCTATTGGTCTTTCCGACATTTTCGACATTCAGAAACTGGTAGTTGTGTCGAATCAGGCGTACTTCCAGCGGTACATTGACGGTGTGGCGTCCGCGCCTCCACCTGCGAGTCAGGCACTGCTTCCCTTTGTATACCTCGCGCCTGCTGTCGGCGGGATTCTTTTCGAGATGAAGCGCAACGCGAAATGGAAGGCGCTGGCACTGAGCGCGTTCCTGCCGGCGGTCGCAGTGACCATCCTGCAGACGACCAAGGCGGCGGTGCTGTTCGCGATTATTTTGTGGCTGTCTGGATATTTTGTGGCGCGGCTACGCTTTGGATCGCTCTAGGTGTT
>JANYKY010000225.1 GCA_025357975.1 Gemmatimonadaceae bacterium | reverse complement strand
GCCGTGGACATCGCCCGGCGCCGGGCTCTATGGGCCGAAGGTTATGCTCATCAATGAATCTGCCGGCTCGGGCGGCGATGCCCTGCCCTACTATTTCCATCAGCGCCAGATCGGGACGCTCGTCGGAACACGTACCTGGGGTGGTCTCGTCGGCACAACTGGCACGCCGCCAACCATGGACGATGGTAGCATCACGGCGCCCAGCATTGCGTTCTACAACATGAAGGGCGAATGGGATGTCGAGAACAAAGGAGTTCCGCCGGACATTGAAGTAGAGAACACCGCCGCTGAAGTCATCAACGGTCACGACCCACAATTGGAGCGCGCGGTTCAGGAGGCGATGCGGCAGCTCCGGCAGAGCCCGCCAAACCGTGTGCCGCGCCCGGTACCGATCGATCGGCAAGTCAGAAAAGGCGGATCGCAGTGAACACCAAACCAATTGCGTTTCTAGCGGCACTGATTGCTCTGACCGCGCATTCGGCCGCTGGCCAGCAACCGGCCCCTGGAGCGATCTTCACGCTCGAAGAAGTCATGATTCCAATGCGCGACGGCGCCCGGTTGCAGACCGTAATCGAGCGTCCCGTCGGCCGCACGGAGGCCCTTCCAATACTGCTCCGCCGCAGCCCTTATGGAGTTCCCGAAACGTCGCCGACGTCCGTGCCGGCCGGCATCAAGGAGCTGTACGATGATGGATACATTTTCGTCGTGCAGAATCTGCGCGGTCGGTTCAAGTCGGAAGGCACATTCCTCCTTTCGTCGCAGGTAGATCTCGCCAATTCATCACCGAAAAATGTCAACGAGACCACCGACGCGTACGACACCATCGACTGGCTCGTCAAACACGTCGCTAATTCCAACGGCAAAGTCGGCATCTACGGCGTTTCATATGATGGATTGACCGCTGGACTTGCACTGCTTGCGCCGCATCCGGCTTTGAAAGCCGCGAGCGAACAGGCATCGCCGGTAGACCAGTGGATGAACGACGACATGCACCGATATGGCGCCCTGCGTGAGAGCTACGCATTCGAGTACGCTGTGTTCGAGCAGGCCGACAAGTTCAAGAACACGCACTTCGAGTTCGACGTCTACGATGCGTACGAGTGGTACCTGAAGCTTGGCCCGCTGTCCAATATCAATAGCCGTTACCTGCATGGCTCCATTCCCGCCTGGAATACCATCGCCACTCATCCCAATTACGACGCGCTCAACAAGCGCGAAGCGTGGTACACCCAGATCAAACGGTCGACTGTTCCCAACCTGAACGTTGCGGGGTTCTGGGATCAGGAAGATCCATGGGGACCATGGCAGATCTTCCATCGCGCGGAGCTGGACGATCCAGACCACACAAACTTCATGGTGGCTGGCCCGTGGTATCACGGAGGCTGGCATCGTGAGGAGCGGGGAGACAGCATCGGTGCCATACCTCTCGGAGGTCATCCGACGTCGCTTGAATTCCGCGAAAAAATCGAGGCACCGTTTTTCAAGTACTACCTGCACGGACAGGGAAACAAGCCAACGTGGCAGGCGAAAATGTTTCAGACCGGATCGAACACATGGCGCGAATACTCAACTTGGCCGGTGAAGAACACGGTCGCAACGAACCTTTATCTTCGCAACGATGGAACGCTGTCTTTCGAGAAGCCCGCACCGACTTCCGGCGCTTCATATCGCGAGTACGTATCGGATCCGGCGAGGCCGGTGCCATATCGCCCGCGCCCCATTTCGCCGACGTACCCAGCCGGTGACTGGCGCCGCTGGGAGGTGGCCGACCAGCGCTTCGTCGATGACCGTCCCGACGTGCTCGCCTACACCAGCGCAACGCTCGATCACGACATCACAGTGACAGGCGCATTGTCGGCGACACTTTTCGCCTCGACGTCCGGGACCGACGCCGACTTCATAGTCAAACTGATCGATGTCTATCCGGAAAATGCCCAGCCTGATGGATGGAATGCCGATGACGGTCCGTCTCCCGGCCAGTACGCACGATCGCTGAACGGATATGAGCTTCCGATTGCGATGGAAGTTCGGCGCGGGCGCTTCCTCTCGAGTTACGAAACCCCTCGTCCACTTGTGCCGGAAAAACCAACAGAGTGGACGATTCCGCTGCGAGAACACGACCACGTTTTTCTCAAGGGACACCGCATCATGGTTCAGGTGCAGTCCACCTGGTTTCCGGCAATCGACCGCAATCCCCAGAAATTCATGGCGAGCATATTCGATGCAAAGGCGTCGGACTACGTCAAGGCTACGCAGCGCGTGTACGGATCCGCTGGTATGCCGTCTCACATCGTGCTGCCAGTGGTGAGGTAACACGCGGAGTCCGTCGAGAGGGTCTGGCCGGCCTATACTATAGTATGGGAGCCGAGCAGGCCTTCGTTTTACTGCTGGCGACGCGGCGGTCACCAGCACGGCGCGCGCCGATACTTCGCATCCCTTCTGCGTTTCGGGCATAAAAAGCAGCCGGCCGGCCATCCACATTGAGCTCGACACCCACCACCGGCCGAATCCCCTGCCTTTGACATTC